>JASLOV010000001.1 GCA_030745285.1 Dehalococcoidia bacterium
CGACCGTGCAGTTCGCGGTGGCGACGGCGAACGAGGGGGCGCGGGGCTGGTGGCCGGAGATCTTCCTGGAGGACCTGGAGTACGACTCGCTCTACAACACCTACCAGTACCCCGGGCTGCCACCGGGCCCGATCGCCAACCCCGGCATCGGCGCAATCACGGCCGTCGTGCGCCCGGCGGAGACCGACTTCTTCTACTTCGTCGCGCGCTGCGACGGCAGCGAGCGGCACGAGTTCGCAGCGACGCTCGACGAGCACAACGCCAACGTTGCTCGCTGCCACGGCGGCTAGCACGATGACCGCCAGTCGTGGACGGACGATCGCGCTGCTCGGACACCCCGTTGCGCACTCGCTCTCGCCACATTTCCAGCAGGCGGCGCTCGACGCGGCGGGGGTCGACGCCCGCTACGAGGCGTGGGACACGCTGCCCGCGAGCCTGCCGCAGGCGGTCGAACGGCTGCGCTCCGCCGGCCTGCTGGGCGCGAACATCACCGTGCCGCACAAGGTCGAGGCGTTGCGGCTGATCGACCGGCCGGACGCGCTGGCGGAGCTGGTCGGCGCCGTTAATACCATCACCAATCGCGACGGGCTGCTCTACGGCACGAACACCGATGTGCACGGCGTGCTGCAGTCGCTCGAGGATGGCGGCGTCGAGATCGCAGGCCGCACGGTGCTGCTGATCGGCGCCGGCGGCGCCGCTCGGGCGGTCGTCGTCGCCATGCGGCAGGGGCGGGCCGGCGCCCTCACGATCGCCAACCGCACCGAGGCGCGAGCGCACGACGTGGCCTCTGCGGCGGGCGACGAGTTGCCGGTCGCCGTCTGTCCGCTCGACCCCTCCACGACGCCGTTTCAGGAGGCGATGGCGCGTTCGGAGCTGGTGATACACTCGACTTCGTTGGGAATGCGCAACGGCCCGGACGAGCAGGCGACGGCGGTACCGGCCGAGTTGTTTCGCGCCGGTCAGACCGCGTTTGACCTGGTGTACACGCCGGAACGCACGCCCTTCCTGCAAGCTGCCGAGCGCGCGGGAGCGCGCACCATCGGGGGACTGTCGATGCTCGTGCATCAGGGCGCAGAGTCATTCCGCCTCTGGACGGGAGAGCAGCCTCCATTGGACGTGATGTTCGAGGCCGCCCGTACCGCCTCGACCGGGACGTGAGGCAGGCTTTCGATGGAATGGGGCATCCTGCTGTTCGTGCTGCTGGGTCTGCTGCTCGGCTTTCTGGTACTGCAAGCCACGTTTGCCTCGCGTCACTGGGACCGCGTGATCGCGGAGGGCGACCGTGAAGCACTGGCGGAGGCGATCGACGACGCGCTCGACGGCTGGCGCGACGCCCGTCCGCCGAAGGGCACGCCCCCGGCGGACTCGCAGGCGTTGCAGTCCGTGACGCTGGTCGGGGCCGACAACCGCCGCTGCCGCGTCTCGCTGCTGGCCGGCGCCGACATCTACGTGGCGGACAACAGGCGCCAGGAGGCGGGCACACCGGTCGATGTCGGCCGCCGTGCCGCAGTGACGATGGCGGAGCGGCTGCTGTACGAAGTTCCGCACGTGCGTTTCGACGAAGTGCAGGTTGATGTCTACGGCGCGGCGGAGGGCGGTAGCGGCACCAACGGTGCAGGCATGCAGCGCTGCTTGCTGACGACCCGGGTCACGCGCGACCTTGCCTACGAGAGTCAGTGGGACGAGGCTGAACCGCACGAGATTCTGGCGAGCTGGCGCACGCGCCAGGCAGACGATGGCACGATCGACCCGAATGACGGCGCGTTGATCGTCCCCGCAGAGTCGAGGCGCGCGGCGGGGAGTAACCCGGGGGGAGCATCGTGACCGCGTTTCGCTACCTCACCGCCGGCGAGTCCCATGGCCCGGCGCTGACGATGGTGGTCGAGGGGGTGCCGGCCGGCCTCGGGCTCACTGAGGACCAGATCGCGGCCGACCTGGGGCGGCGACAGGGGGGATACGGCCGGGGCCGGCGGCAGCAGATCGAGACCGACCGCGCGCGCATCACGGCCGGCGTCCGCCACGGCCTGACGATCGGCTCGCCGATCGCGCTCTGGCTCGAGAACGCCGACCATCAGAACGCGAACTGGCAGGTGCGGATGGCGGTCGGCGCCGTCGACGAGGAGCAGGAGCGCGTCACGTTGCTGCGGCCGGGCCACGCCGACCTCACCGGTACACAGAAGTACGGCTTCGACGACGTGCGTCCGATCCTTGAACGATCGAGCGCGCGCGAGACGGCGGCGCGCGTGGCGGTGGGGGCAATTGCGCGCGCACTGCTGGCGGAGATCGGCGTCGAGATCCACTCGCACACTGTCGCCATCGGCGAGGTGCAGGCAGACTCGCCGGAGGACTCAGGGGAGATCGACTGGGCCGCCGTCGACGCCTCGCCGGTGCGGGTCGTCGACAGTGACGCGGAGGCACGGATGATCGCGGCGATCGACGCCACGAAAGAAGACCTCGACACGCTCGGCGGCGTCTTCGAGGTGCGGGCGTCGGGCGTGCCGATCGGGCTCGGCAGCCACGTGCAGTGGGACCGCAAGCTCGACGGCCAGATCGCGCAGGCGTTCATGTCGATCAACGCCGTGAAGGGCGTCGAGATCGGTAATGGTTTCGTCAGCGCCGCCCGCCCGGGGTCCGAGGCCCACGACGAGATTCTCCCGGCCGATCGCTGGCAGCGCGGCCCGTGGGACCGCGCCACCAATCGCGCCGGCGGCCTGGAAGGCGGCATGACCAACGGACAGGACGTCGTCGTGCGTGCCGCCCTCAAGCCGATCGCCACCGTGCCGCGCCGTCTGCCCACGGCCGACCTCGCCACCGGCAAAGAGGCGACCTCGTTCTACGAGCGCTCGGACGTCTGCGTCGTCCCGGCCGGCGGGGTGATAGGAGAAGCGATGCTGGCGATCTCGCTTGCGGGTGCCGCGCTGGAGAAGTTCGGCGGCGACCACGTCGCTGAACTCCGCCGCAACTGCCGGGCGTTCCTCGATACCGTCGGCCCGCAGGGGCGCGGCGAGTGAGCGCCGCAGCGTCGCCGCAACCGGCACCGCAGCAGATCGTGCTGGTCGGGCTCTCGGGCTCCGGCAAGTCGTCGACTGCGCGCGTGCTGGCCGAGCGGCTCGGCTGGCAGCTGATCGACACCGACGACGAGATCACGAAGCGTGGCAAGACCCCGGCAGAGCTGATCGTTGACCGCGGCGAGCCGGCATTCCGCGAGATCGAAGCGTCGATCATCGAGGAAGCCTCGAAGCAGATACCCGCGGTGATCGCGACCGGCGGCGGCGCCTTTGGCGACGCCCACAGCCGTCGACGGCTCGGCGAGCGGGGCTACATCTGCTTCCTGGACGCCACACCGCCGGAGCTGGCTCGACGCATCCGCCAGTCCTCGGACGGGGTCGAGCGCCCGATGCTGGGCGAGGACCTCGAAGCACGACTCTATGAACTCGACCGTGAGCGGCGGCCCTACTACAACCACGCCGATCTCTGGATGCCTGTGCAGGTGCCCACCGCGGCGGACGAGGCGCCCGGCGAGGCCACGGCGCCCCGCATCCTCCGCGCCTGGGCCGAGGAGGGCAGCGAGGCGCTGCGCCAGGACCAGCGGCTGGAGCGCCTCGGGACCGACGCACCGGCGCGCGTGCCCGCGGCGATCATCGACACCGGCGAGCAGCGAACGCCGATCTGGGTGGGGCCGGGCGAGCTCAACCGCCTGGCGGAACGCCTGGCCCAGCTCAAGCTCAACGGCACGGTCTTCCTGATTTCCGATGCGGACGTGATGGAGGCCCACGGCGAACGCGTCGCCGGCGTGCTGCAGGAGGCCGGCATCGCCGGCGCCTCGTACGTCGTGCCGGGTGGCGAGGCGTCGAAGTCGCTGCGGGTGGCGAGCGAGCTCTACGGCTGGCTCTCCGAGCAGCGAGCGGAGCGTGGCGACACGGTCGTCGCGCTGGGCGGCGGGGTCGTCGGCGATCTGGCCGGCTACGTCGCGGCGACCTACCTGCGGGGCATGCCGTTCGTACAGCTGCCGACCTCGGTGCTGGCGATGAACGATGCGGCGATCGGCGGCAAGGCGGCCGTCGACCTGCCGGCGGGCAAGAACCTGGTGGGCGCCTTCCATCAGCCGCGGGCGGTGCTGGCCGACATCGAGACGCTGGCGACTATGCCGCATCGTGCGCTGCTCGAGGGCTTCGCGGAGGTGATCAAGCACGCCCTGATCCTCGACCCGGAGCTGCTAGCGCTGCTCGAACAGCACGCCGGCGAACTGACGAGCACCGACCCGGACCCCGACCTGCTGACGCAGGTGACGGCGCGCTCCGTGCGGCTGAAGGCGCTGGTCGTCTCCAGCGACCCGCAGGAGCAGGGCCTGCGTGCGACCCTGAACTACGGACACACGATCGGCCACGCGATCGAGGCGATCACCGGCTACCGCGAGTATCTCCACGGCGAAGCGGTCTCCATCGGCATGATGGGCGCCGCTCGCATCTCTGAGCGCATGGGGCTGATCAGCGAGGAGATCGTCGCGCGCCAGGCCGATCTGCTGCGGGCCTTTGGCCTGCCGCTGCAGGCGAGCGGACTCTCGGCGCAGGCGGTGATGGACGCCATGCTGCTGGACAAAAAGGTCCAGCGCGGACGGCCCCGCTTCATCCTGCTGCAGTCGATCGGCCGCGCGGTTGTCAGCGACCAGATGGAGGAACGCATCGTCGAGGAGGCCGTGCGCGGGCTCGTCTCGCCATGACCGACCGCGGCGAGCCCCGCCGCATCGTCGGCCGCGCCACCGGGCGCGTGCAGCGCGTCGGGTATCGCGCGTTCTGTGCCGACACGGCGATGCGGCTACACGTCGACGGCTACGCTCGCAACCTCGACGACGGCGAGACCGTGGCATTCGAGGCGGAAGCGGACGAGTCGACGCTGCGCTCCTTCGTCGAAACGCTGCGCGAAGGCCCGCCGTTCTCCCGCGTCGACGACGTGGAGTTCCGCTGGGAGGACGCCACCGGCGAATTCAAGGGTTTCGAGGCGGTGATCTAGCCTCGTTCTCGGTCCCCGCCGCCCCGGTCGTCCGGGCTGTCAGGGCGCCGGCGGATGGTGAGGCGCACGGATTGCGGCGCGGATACACCCTTCAGCATCTCCACCATCGTCAGCACCGGGCGCGCGATCATCTCCAGCGGGAACCCCCAAACGTCCACCGGCTTGCCGTCCGTGACGAGGTCGACCGCAATGTCGGCGCCGTCGTCCGGCCACTCGCCGGCACCATCCGTGAACGTCGAGGGCGGCGGTAGCGGGCCTTCGCGGTCGACGAGGATGACGTCACACTCCTCGCCTGCCTCGATTGCGGCGACGTCCTCCGGGCAGACCGCGTAGCCGTTCGCCAGCGCCATCGAGGTGAGCACGCCCGACCCCTGGGGACCGGTGAGGCGGGCGACGTAGCGGCCGTCCTCAAGCTCGACGTGGGCGCGGGCGTAGAAGCGGCGACCGTCGCTGTTGCGGATGCGGTCGGCGGCGACGGCGCGGACGGTCGGCCGTTGCCAGCTCTCGCCCTTGCCGAGCATCGTGAAGATCGCGGCTCGACCGAAGAGCTCCATCGTCATCATCGCCGAGACGGGATTGCCGGGCAGCCCGAGGTGTGGCACGGAACCCCCGTCGCCGGTCGCGAAGGCGCCGAACGCCAGCGGCTTGCCCGGCTTCATGCACACCGTCCAGAAGCCGATCTCGCCCTCGCGTTCGAGCACGTCCTTCACCACGTCGAAGTCGCCCCGCGAGACGCCGGCGGAGGTGACGAGCAGGTCAGCCCCATCGACGCCCTCGTGGATGCGGGCGGTGAGCGCCTCGACGGTGTCCGCGGCGATGTCGAGCACACGCGGGACGGCGCCGTAGCTCTCGACCTGGGCGGCGAGGCTGAAGGCGTTCGAGTCGTAGATCTTGCCGGGGGCGAGCGGCTCGCCGGGGCGTAGCAGCTCATCGCCGGTCGAGAGGATCGTCACGCGCGGCCGGCGGACCGCCTTCACGGCGATGAGGCCGAGCGAGGCGAGCACGCCGAGCTGAGCAGGCCCGAGCACCGTCCCTGCCGCCAGCACAACCTCGCTGGCACGGATGTCCTCGCCTGCACGGCGGATGTTGGCGCCCGCCGTTGCCGCTACATCGATGCGTACCTGCTCGCGCGGCGCCTGGTCCCACTGCGTGCCGGCGTGGGCCTCGTCCTGCTCGTCGGTCTCCTCGAACGGCACGATCGCGTCGGCGCCGGCCGGGACCGGCGCGCCCGTCATGATGCGCACGGCCTCGCCGGCGCCCACCTCGCCGTCGAAGACGGCCCCCGCGGCCAGGTAGCCGGTGACGCGCAGCGACAGCGGCGACTCATAGGTCGCGCCCTCGGTATCCGTCGCGCGGACGGCGTACCCATCCATCGCGGTGTTGTCGAGCGGCGGAATGTCGAACCCGCCGCGGACGTCCTCGGCCAACACCTGGCCGCGCGCCTCGAGCAGCGGGACGTCAACGGCGTCGAGTGGAGAGAAGTGCGCGAGGATGCGTTCGCGAGCCTCCTCGACCGAGATCATGTCGGCCGGGAGGATGCTGCGCGTGTTCTGCGTGGTGACGCTGTGGGTCTGTTCTTGGGGGGGCTGGTCAGGCGGCACTTCAGGTTCCCTGCTGCTGCCTGAGCAGTGTATCGGAGGGGTGGCCGTGCCGCCGCTGCGCGTGACCGGGCGTCGGGGCCCGAACCGTGGCTCGCCCTGAGGCGCGGCCGTCAGGTCAAGCTCACCGCCAGGCAGGTGGTCGTGCGCTGCACCCCGGCGATGCCCTGGATGTCCTCCGTGATGCACTTGCCGAGCAGGTCGAGGTCGTCCGCCTCCAGTTGCACGATCACGTCGAACGGGCCAGTCACGGTGTCGACGGCGCTCACCCTCGCGTGCGGTGACTCCATGCCGCGCAGCGCGGTGCCGACCGCCTCCGTCCGCCCGACCTCGGACTCGATGAGGATGTAGCCACGGATGCTCATCGGAACTGCTCCCGTAAGCCGCGCCACCGTCCGGCAGGCGCGTGGACGCGAATCGTGGCGGCGAGGCGAGCGGGTGTCAACGGCGCACGTGAGCAAAAAGCCCGGCAGTGCCGGGCTCTTTGTCGATCCGACGAGTGCCGGCGCTACGGGTAGAGTGTCGCGATGCCAGCCAGGTCGCCGACGTCGAGCGTTCACTTCTGCGTCTCGCCGTTGCTGCCGGTCGGGAACATCGTCTGAGCGGAGCACGCGGTGATCGCGTCGGTGTGGCCCATGCCGGCCGCGTGGCCGGTCTCGTGTGTTGCGATGTTGAGGAAGTCCATTGCGTTGGATGCCCCGTCGGTCGCCCACGAAAACCTGGTGTTGAACACCATGTCCCACTCGACGAACGGGCCGCCGTCAATCTCCCACCAGATCAGGGTCATCGCGATCGTGCCGCCGCCGCCGCGGCCGACGATGCGGGCGAAGTACGCCTCGTTGGAGCCGTCCGGGGCCCTCGTCTCCGCTGAGAGGCCGGTGCCGAAGACGCTGGCGCCAACCTCGGTGTCCCAGGCCTGCAGCGAGGCGTCCATGTGGCCGATCGTGACCGGCGCGCCCGCACCGGACGGGTCGAAGAGCCATGGCTCGGCCGTCGCCCAACTTGAGCCCGCCTGAATGAACGAGAAACACGTCGCCGGGTCGATCGGCG
>JASLOV010000002.1 GCA_030745285.1 Dehalococcoidia bacterium
TCGTCACCTGCCCGGAGGTCAGTGCGCCCGCGCGCGCCCGGCTCAAGGTTGGCGGTAGGGCCGAGCGCGGGTCCATTCTCTTCATGACCGGCGGCCTCGGCATCGGCCTCTACGAGACCGGCCAGGGACTCGCCACGCCTCGGGCCGACGGATCAGAACCGGAAGCAGGTCGAATCTTGCGCGAGACCCGTGATGCCGGCTTCCGGAGCATCCAGCTCCAGTGGATCGACAGCTGGTTGATCGCCGCCCCGGGTGCGGTCGAGGGGCACGCCCGGCTCGCATGCAGGTCGGCGACCGTCGCCCGATGGATCGCCGACGAACTGACTCCCGGGGCGGGCTCGCGAACCCTCTGCGCCACGGGTCACTCGGCCGGTGGCGCGCAGACGAGCTACATGCTGAGCCACTACGGCCTCGACGACCTGCTGTCGGCCGCCGTGATCACCGGCGGCCCGCCGTTCGGACGGCTCGACCGGGCGTGTTCGAGCGACCCCGAGGACCAACCGTTTGCCGGCTCGGTCTGGGGCCGCAACGTGATGGACGCGGGCTTCGGCGGACGCGCGGGCAGATTCACAGGTGGCGCCCTGGCCGGCGGGTGGGACGTGCCCGGATCGGGCCCGTGCGCCACGAGCGACCTCTCGAGCCGCGAAATGTTTCGGCAGGCCTCGGTCGCGTCGGGCGACGGCGACTACACCCACCCCACGACGTCGGTCGCGTTCGTCATCGAGGGGATCGTCGGGATGGAGGTCGCGCACGCCGCCGCCTACCGCGACCTGCTCCGACGGGAGGGCACGTCGCGGGTCAGCCACGACGTCGTGCCGGGCGTCGAGCACGAGGGCGTCAACGGGCTGTACAACGACCGCGCCGGCACCGATCTCATCCGCGACCTTCTGATCGCCGAGTGCCGGCCGCATCCGGCGGGTCGATGAGTCTGGGCTAGGCATTCATCGCACGACGCGCGCTGGAAACATCCGTCGTCGCTACGGAATCAGCCGTGGCCGGCGTGGGCTCGGCTATAATTCAGCACCTCATGACCGAACCGACTCTCGGCGGCGACCGCGGCCCGGCCCCCTCGTGGCGCGCCCTGGCGTGTCTGGCCGTCGGCGTTGGACTCCTCCCAGCGCCGGCTGTCGCACAGGCGCCCGAGCCTGTCGACTCGGCCAAGGTTCTGGAGTTGACGACCTACACGACACATCCGCAGGTCGGCCCAGAATCGGACGCGATCGATATCGATCACGCCAAGGACGGCTCCGGCCGGCTGTTCATCGGCACGAACGAGGGCAAGATCTTCGCCTTCGACCCGTCCGGCGGTCTGCTCGGCATCTTCCACGATCTCGCCGCGCCCGGCGCGACGCCCGACTTCGACCCGACGCTGCGCTTCGTGACGCGTGGCCTCTCCTACTACGCGTTCCATCCCGACTACGGCCGCGCCGGTGCGCCCGGCGAGGGCAAGCTCTACACGCTCTACCGGTCGACGATTCCGGGCGCACGCGAGCCCGACTACAGCGGCACCGTCTTGCCGACGAAGCCGGGTAAGGTGATCGGCCGGTTCGCCGTCGCCGAGTGGACTGTCGACCTAGACGACCCGAGCCGGATCGATCCGACGTCGTACCGCGACATCATCCGCTTCGAGATCAGCGGCCCGAACCAGGACAACCACTCGATGGGCCACATCGCCTTCAACCCGTTCGTCGAGCCGGGCGACCCGGACTACGGCCTGCTCTACATCCCGCTCGGCGACACCTGGTCGGGCGGCGGGCTGTGGGACTGGCAGCACGTCCAGGACTCGGACAACCCGTTCGGCAAGATCCTCCGGATCGACCCGCTCCAGCACGGCGACGACCGCTACGCGATCCCGCCCGACAATCCGTTCGCCGACGGCGGGCCGCTGCTCGACGACGACGGCAACGCCGAGGAGATCGCCGCGGTCGGCTTCCGCTACCCTGAGAACCTGACGTTCGCGCGAGAGCCCGACGGCACCTCCCGTCTCCTGGTCTTCGACATCGGCGCCGACGACTACGAGGAGCTGAACCTGGTCGACGTCGGCGACAACCATGGTTGGCCGACGATCGACGGCCCGGTCGACGTCGACAGGAGCCCCGAGCGGACGTCGAGCTTGAATCCGTCGCCGGCGCTCACCGTGGAGTACCCGGCGGCGATCTACGACCACGACTTCAAGTACTACCCGGGGTCGGGCCCGTTTCCGCGCGCGGCGATCGTGGGCGGCTTCGTCGCCTCCGACCCGAACGATCCGGACTTCCAGGATCAGGTCGTCTTCGCCGACCTGCCGAGCGGCGCGTTCTTCCACGTCGACTTCGAGGAACTCCTGGCCGCCGATGCCAACGATACGCAGGCGACCCTCCACGTCATGTATGCCAGTATTGACGGCGGCGAACCGGATCTCTTCACCCGGATCATCCACGGCGACGACTACGTCGCCATGGGACGGGGCGCCAGCCGCGGGGACCAGCGGTTCGGCGTCGACGAGCAGGGTCGTATCTTCGTGACGGTCCGGTCATCGAACACGATCTACCTCACGAACCTCGTCGCCGCGCAGTAGACGAGCCCGACCCTTCTTCGGCCCCTTTGTGTGAGCCAGTTCACAGCCGCGGCCCGGCATGGCCGCACACCGCAGTAGCGCAACCAGCGCGTCTGGCGCTAGAATGTCGGCTTCCCCGATACGCTCAGCAGAGGAGAGGACCGATGTCACTGAGAATCAACGCAGAAGCCCCGAATTTCACCGCGCAGACCACCGAAGGTGAGGTCAGCTTTCACGACTGGATCGGGGACGGCTGGGCCGTGCTCTTCTCGCACCCGAAGGATTTCACGCCGGTCTGCACGACCGAACTCGGGTCAGTCGCCGGCCTGAAGCCGGAGTTCGACAAGCGGAACTGCAAGGTGATCGGCCTGAGTGTCGACGGCGTGGACAACCACGAGAAGTGGTCGAAGGATATCGAGGCGTCGCAGGGCCACGCCCTTAACTATCCGCTGATCGGCGACCCCGAGCTGAAAGTGGCCAAGGCCTACGACATGCTGCCGGCCGACGCCGGCGAGACGTGCGAGGGACGGACACCGGCCGACAACGCCACGGCGCGCTCGGTCTTCGTCATCGGACCCGACAAGAAG
>JASLOV010000003.1 GCA_030745285.1 Dehalococcoidia bacterium
CCGCGGCTGTCGCGAAGGGCCTGGCCGAGGCCACGGCCGCGCTTGCCATACCGTCCGAGGACTCCGCGGAGCCCGTCGCGACCGTGGCGGCAGCACGGGAGCGGCTCTCGCGCCTCGACACGCTCGCCGGACAGCTCGATTCGGCCTCGGGCGAGCGACAGCAGGCGGAGCGCGCCCTCAAGCGGGTACAGGCGCTTACCTCGAAGGCTGAGAAGGCGCGCAACCAGGCAGAGGCGACGCTGGCGGGGGCAGAGCGCGCCCACGCCGCGTCGCGCGCGGCGTTCGACGGCGCGCGCATGCAGCAAGCCGCGGCCACGCTCCAGCGGGAGCTGCAGCCGGGCGATCCCTGCCCGGTCTGCGGGGAGCCGGTCGGCGAGGTCCCGCAGGGCGACTTCCCCGATCTCGATGACGCCGAGCGGGCCCTGTCGGACGCGGCTACCACGCTGACGCAGGCGCGTACCGCCTCGGCGGTCGCGGCCGAGGCCACCGCAAAGACCGCAGCGGCGGCCTCGCACGGCGCGGAGGTGCTGGAGACCGCGCTTGTGCGTCTCGCGGCGCTTGGCTCGGAGCTCGCTCAACTCGAGGTGAAGCCCGGCGGCGCGCCGGACGCCTCCGCGAGCCTCCGAGACGGGCTCGAGCTGTACGAGCTGGCCGTCGAGAACGCGCGCACCTCCTCCGAGCGGACCGTGCAGACCTCCGAGCAACGGAAGGGCGAGCAGCGCGCCGTCGCGGCGGCCGGCTCCGGCCGGCAGCGCGCGGCGAAGGCGCTTGCCGCCGTCGAGCAGCGGGTTGCGGCCGCCTCGGTCGACCAACCTGAAGGCGCCGGCGACCTCGCCAGCCTGCGCGATGCCCTGGCGCAGTCGGAACGTCGCGCCGCGCGGGCACGCGAGCTGGATGCAGCGATCGCAGCGGCGGGCGTGGTGCTGGCGGAGGCCGGCGTTCGGCACGAGGAACGTGATCGCGAGCGCGATCGCCTGGCCGGGGAGTTCCGAGAGCGAGCTGCCGCCGCCGCCGCCGCGGAGCAGGCCGAGACCGCCGCCCGCTCCGCCTTCGAGGCCGTCCGCGCGGAACTTGCGCAGGAGGGACTGCTCGATGCTGCTGACGTGCCGGACGTGGCCGCCGTCGAGTCGCTTTTCCGCGGGCTCGATGGCGAGGCGAAGCAGTCGGCGGAGGCGCTGGGCGGCCTGCGTGAACGCATCGAGCGGGCGCGCATCGAGGCCGAGGACGCGACCCGGCTGCGCGCGGAGGTTCAGCAGCAGGAGCGGGCGGCGTCGATCGCCAGCGCGCTGGCGATCGAGTTGCACGGCGACCGCTTCATCGCCTACGTGCAGCAGGAAGCGCTGCGCGTGCTGGCTGCGGACGCCTCCGCCCGCCTCCACCAGCTCACGAACGGCCGCTACCAGCTCGTGCTCGATGACCGCGAGTTCGCCGTCATCGACCACCTCAACGGCGACGAGCAGCGCTCCGTGAAGACGCTCTCCGGTGGCGAGACCTTCCTCACCAGCCTGGCGCTCTCGCTCGCACTCTCCGAGCGCCTGCCGGAGCTGGCCGGCACCGGCGGCGCGGTCTCGCTTGAGTCGCTCTTCCTCGACGAGGGCTTCGGCTCGCTCGACGCGGACGCGCTCGACGTGGCGATCGAAGGGCTGGAAGCGCTCGCAGATCCCTCGGCGGGGGGTCGCCTGGTCGGCGTGATCTCGCACGTCCCGCAGCTCGCGGAGCGGCTCGACGATCGCATCGAGGTGCGGGCCGGCGAGACGACGAGCACCGTACTCGCCTCCTGACGTTCGGGCCCGCTAGCGGTCTGCCCGCGCCCGTCTCAGTTCGGCAACGGCCTCGGCCGGGCTGCCACGCCAGGGCGCGCCGTGGCCGGGCAGCAACGTACGGCCGTCCAGCCGCTCCACCACCGCGAGCGACGCCTCAGCCTGGTCGTCGTCGGAGTTCAGGCCGGAGGCCGGGCCGCGCCGGCCGGTAACCATGCTGCGGGTCACCAGCGTATCGCCGCTGAACAGCAGGCCGCGGTCCGGGAGGTGGAAGACGCAGCTGCCGGGCGTATGGCCGGGCGTGTGATGGACTATCGGGCGGCCGGGGACATCGATCGTTTCGCCGTCGGACAGTGCTGTCAGGTCGCGGACGACCGGATAGCGCGGGCCGCTGCGGACCGCCATTACCGCGGCGGCTTTCAGCATGAAGAGCCCGAACGAGAAGCTGCCGCTGGGCCTGCCCATCCGCTCTCGCCCCGCCGCGAACGGCTCGTCCTCGTCGTGGACGTAGACCCGCGCGCCGGCCTCGACGCGCGTGCGCTCGGCGACACCGACGTGATCGACGTGCGCGTGCGTCAGCAATACCGCGTCGATGCCTTCGATGCCGTGCCCGATCTCGTCCAGGCCGCGCAGCATGCGACCCCAGTCGCGGCGCAGCCCGGCGTCGATCAGCGTGAGTTTGCCGCCCTGTTCCAGCGCGTAGAAATTGAAGTCCTGCGACCCCAGGTTCCAGACGCCATCAGCTATCTGCTCGACCACGGTCCCGGCCTGCTTTCCACGCCGCGCGTTTTCGGGGCCAGCCGAGGATAGCAACCGCACTTGCCGGACTCGACCGGCGGCGCGGACAATGCGCAGCAGTGAGTGACCAAACGAACGAAGCCGAGGCCGATGCGACGCGCCCCGCGCCGCCGGTCGACGCGCCCGATGTGGTCGAAGCGCTCGAGACGCTGCCGCGTCGCCGCGACCAGTTGCTGCCCGCGCTGATCGCCGCCGAACACGCGCTCGGCTGGCTCTCCGAGGCCGCGATCGAAGACGTCTCGGTGCACACCCGTATCCCGCTCTCCGAGGTGTACGCGACCGCCACGGCCTACTCTGAGCTGCGGCTGGAGCCGCCCGTCGAGGGGCGCTGGCACGTCTGCACCGGTGTCACCTGTCGCCAGGCCGGCGCCGACGCGCTGCTCGATGCACTTGCCGGCAGCGGCGAGAGCGCCGAACCGGTCGACTGCCGCTTCCTCTGCGCGCTCGCGCCCGTCGCTGAGCGCGGGGGCGCGCTCTTCGGCCGCTGTGAGGCTCAACGCCTGATCGCGCTTGCGGTCGAGGACGGGGACCGCTCGTGACGCTCGACGCGCTGCGAGCCGCACACCCCGGCTTCGAGGGCGAAGTGCGCGTGCTCGTGCACGGCGGGACCTGCGGTCACGCCGTCGGCGTCGCCCCCCACGGCGGCTTCCTGCGCCAGTCCGCGGGCGACGCCTGCGCCGAGGCTGCCTGCGACGGGGCCTGCTGGGCTGCGCCGGCCGCGACGGTGCTGCGGCCCGGCCACTCGCACCGTTTCGCCCGCCTCGACGAGACGGGGGTGGAGCCGTTGCTCACCTGCCTGGCGGGCTCGTGCGATGCGAGAGCCGATGACCGCGGTGAGCGCGAACACCGTGGCGGGCTGATGTCACGCCTCGGCCGCACGGACGGCACGCTGGCCGGCGCGCTTGCAGCGGGAGCGTACGAGGCGGCCGCGCGGGCGCTGGCGATGGCGCCGGCGGAAGTGATCGACGCAGTCGAGGCGATGGAATTGACCGGCCGCGGCGGTGCGCACTTCCCCACAGGGCAGAAGTGGTGCTTCGCGACGGGGGGCGAGCCGCCGGTGCTCGTCGTCAACGCGGAGGAGGGCGAGCCCGGGGTCTTCAAGGACCGCCACATGCTGGAGGGCGACCCGCACCGCGTGATCGAGGGCATGCTGATCGCGGCCCACGCCACCGGGGCGACCGACGCCTGCGTCTACATCAACGGGCAAGCCCGCCGCGCCCGCGCCGCCTTCGAGCACGCACTGGCCGAGGCCGCAGAGGCGGGCATCCTCGGCGGCGACGCCCTCGGCGCGGCCGTCGCGCTGACCATCGAGGTGCGGTCCGGAGCCGGCGGCTACGTCTGCGGCGAGGAGACCGTGATCCTCAACAGCATCGAAGGTCAACGTCCCGTCCCGCGGTTCAAGCCGCCACAGATCACGGAGGCCGGCCTCTTCGGGCGTCCGACGCTGCTGAACAACGTCGAGACGCTGGCCGCCGCGACGCTACTGTTCGACCCGCCGGCCGCACCACCGAAGCTTGTCCCCCTCTCGGGCGCGGTGGCGCGACCCGGGCTCTACGAGGTCGCCGTCGACGGCCAGGCGACGTGGGGCAGTCTGCTTGAGGCGGCCAGGGGCGGGGCACACGCCCCTCCAGGAGTCGGTTCGCTGCTCGTCGGCGGCCCCTCGGGCGTATTCGTCGCGGCGGAACAATTCGACGAGCCGCTGGAGATGGCGGCGCTCGGCGCGGGTGGTCTCGTCGCGCTCGCGCCCGGTGGCGAGGCGAACGTGACGCTCGAACTCGCCCGCTACAACGCCCGCGAGTCGTGCGGGGAGTGCACGCCCTGCCGCGAAGGGACCGTGCGGCTCGTCGAGCTGCTCGAAGCCCCGTCGCTCGACCGTCCGAAGCTTGATGAGCTGATCGATGTGATCACCGAGGCCTCGCTCTGTCAGCTCGGCGGCATGGCTGGCCGTCCGATCGCCTCCGCGCTCGCTACCTTCCCGCAGGCATTCTCGAACGGCGCCGCCGGAGCCGCAGAGTGACCCAGTCCCCCGTCGCTGCTCCGGGCACCGTCGCGCTCACCGTTGATGGCCACGCCGTCGAGGTGCCAGAGGGCGCCTCGCTGCTCGATGCGGTCGAGGCCGCGGCGGCGACACTCCCGCACCTCTGCAAGGCCGATGCGCGGGGCCCGCTCGGCGCTTGCCGCACCTGCCTCGTGGAGATCGAGGGCTGGCCTCGCCTCGCCGCCGCCTGCCACACCCCCGCCGCCGAGGGGATGGCCGTACTCACGACATCGGAGCGGGCGCAGACGGTGCGGCGAGGGGTGCTCGATCTCACGATCGGGATGTCGGGCGACGGCGCTGGCTCCGGGCAGGCTGCCCTCACGGCGCGCGAACACGGCCTCGACCGGTCGAGCTACGCGCCGGACGGCCCCGATCAGACGAAGGACGAGTCGAACGTCTTCTTCAGCCTCAACATGGCGGACTGCATCCTTTGCGGCCGCTGCGTCGATGCCTGCCAGCGCACGCAGCACATCGGCGCCATCGGCGTCAACGGCCGCGGCCATGACGCCCGCATCGGCGTCGCTTTCGACGCCCCGTGGTCCGAGTCGATCTGCACCTCGTGCGGCCAGTGCGTCTCCGAGTGTCCGACGGGGGCGCTGCTGCCGAAGGCCGAGGCCCCTGCCACGGCGAGCGAGCGAGCCGAGCTTGCCGCCGGCGTGGAGAGCGAGGTCGTGCACACGACCTGCCCCTACTGCGGCGTCGGCTGCGGGCTGGCCGTTAACACCGTCAGCGGCGAAATCGCCTGGGTCGACGGCGAGCCGGAGAACGCCTCATCGCTCGGTATGACCTGTGTGAAAGGCCGCTTCGGCCTCGAGTTCGTGCACTCCGAGGACCGCCTGACCACGCCCCTGGTCCGCCGCGATGGCGAACTCGAACCCGCGAGCTGGGACGAGGCGCTCTCGCTCGTCGCGGAGCGCTTCGCCGCGGCCCGTCGCCAGCCCGGCAAGGACCCGTTCGCCACGATCGCCTCCGCGAAGGCCACCAACGAGGACGGCTACGTGCTGCAGAAGTTCACGCGCGCGGTGATGGGCACGAACTCCGTCGACCACTGCTCGCGGCTCTGCCACGCCCCCTCGGTCGTCGCGCTGATGGAGCAGGTCGGCTCCGGCGCGACCTCGAACTCATACGAGGACTACGACAACGCGGGCACGCTGATGGTGGTCGGCAGCGACACCAGCCAGAACCACCCCGTCGTCGCCTCGCGGCTGCGGCGCGCCGTGGAGGGTGGGGCGAAGCTCGTCGTGGTCAACCCGATCCGCATCGACCTCGCCGCCGTGGCGGAGGTCTTCCTCCAGCCGCGGCCCGGCACCGATGTCGCCCTGCTCAACGCCATGGCCCACGTCATCCTGCAGGAGGACCTCTGGGACCGGAGCTTCGTCGACGCCCGCACCGAGGACTTCGATCACTGGCGCGCCGCCGTCGACGCCGCCACGCCCGAGGAGGCGGAGCGGGTCTCCGGCGTGCCGGCGGACGACATTCGTTGTGCAGCCCGGCTCTACGCCCGCCCGCACCGCAACGGCTCGTGCCTGATCTGGGGCATGGGCGTCACCCAGCACTCGATGGGCTCGGATAATGCGCGCGCGCTCGTCAACCTCGCGCTGCTCTGCGGCCAGGTCGGCAAGTTCGGCAGCGGCATCTCGCCGCTGCGCGGCCAGAACAATGTGCAGGGCTCCAGCGACTCCGGCTGCCTGCCCAACACCTTCCCCGGCTACGAGCCGCTGGACGGCCCGGCCAACGAGAAGTACTCCGCCGCCTGGGGCGTCGAGCTGGACCCCGTGCCCGGCCAGCAGTCGACGCGGATGATCGAGTCGATGATCGACGACGAGCTTTCGACGATGTACGTCGTCGGCGAGAACCCGCTGCTCTCGGACCCGTACCTCGCCCACGCCCGCGAGGCCTTCGGCCGGCTCGACTTCCTGGTGGTGCAGGACATCTTCATGCACGAGACGGCGGAGGTCGCCGACGTGGTGCTGCCGGCGCAGTCGTTCGCGGAGAAGCGCGGCACCTTCACCAACAGTGAGCGCCGCGTGCAGCTGATCCGCCCGATCGTCGACCCGCCCGGCGAGGCCCGCGCCGACTGGGACATCACCAACGAGATCGCCCGCCGCGTCAGCGACCTGCTGGAGCGCCCCTCGGACGGCTTCGAGCACGAATCACCGTCCGACATCTTCGACGAGATGGCCTCCCTGATGCCGATCATCGAAGGGCTCTCCCACGACCGCCTGGAGCGCGACGGCGGCATCCAGTGGCCGGTGCCCGACACCGGTCACCCCGGCTCGCCGCGGCTCTTCGACGACGAGTTCCCGCGCGGCCGCGGCCGCTTCATGCCGGTCGTGCAGGGCCCGCCCGCCGCGGAGCTGCCATCGCGGCGCTTCCCGTTCACCCTGATCACCGGCCGCTCGCTCTACCACTGGCACGGCGGCGCCATCACGCGGCGCGTGAAGGGCCTGGTCGAGACCGTGCCCGTCGTCTCCGTCGACATGCACCCGGAGGACGTCGAGCGGCTGGGGTTCGAGCACGGGCAGGACGTGCAGCTCGCCTCGCGGCGCGGCGAGATCATCGCGCAGGTACACGCCGTTCACCGCATGAAGCGGGGTGAGCTGTTCGTGCCCTTCGTTCAACTCGGCGGCGTCGCCGTCAACTTCCTCACCAACGACGTGCTCGATGCCGCCTCCGGCATCCCCGAGTACAAGGCCTGCGCCGTCCGCGTCGAAGCTGCCGGCACCCCCTCGCGCGCCGGTCGCCAGCGAGGCGGGCAGGCAGCAGGGCAGGGGCCGGGCGGGATGCGGAAGCAGGGGCAGCGGGGGCCATAGGGGCCCCAGCCCTCGGCCTCGACGGTTGGCTAGTCGTACTCGTCACGTCGCTTGCGCCGCTCCTTCGGGCGGACGATTAACGTCGCCAGGACCGAGACCGCCGAGATCACGAGCGCGCCGGCAAGTGCGCTCCAGAAGCCGTCGACCGTGAAGTTGAGGCTGAGCTGTCCGGCCGCCCAGGCGGTCGCGCCCAGCATGGCGGCGTTGATGACGACCACGAAGAGCCCGAAGGTGAAGACGATCAGGCAGCAGGAGAACAGCATCGCGACCGGGCGCAGCAGCGCGTTCACGATCGCAAAGATCGCCGTCCCCGCGACCAGCGCCTGCCAGTCGTCGATCTTGATGCCGGAGACGATCGCGGACGCCAGGAAGAGCCCGGCCGCGTTCACCACCAGCCGGAAGCCCAGCGTCTGTGGCGACCAGTCAGGCGAGCCACCGCCGAATTGGAAGGTTACGCCACGTCCCTGCATCGTGGCGCGAGTCTAAGCGACCACCGGGGCGCCTGACAGCGGCTGGTGGCGGCTGGTGGCGGCGGACCCCGCTATGGGCCTACGATCCGGCATCGCGAAGGGCGAGGGTGAGGGACGAGGGTTTCAATGCAAGCAGCCACCACTGACCGCTCGATCGTCAGCCGCATGATCCGCGCGGCTCGACTCGACAAGGACGTCTACGAGGAGGTCGAGCACGACCGCGATGCCACGGGGCAGGCCGCGACGGTCGTGATCGGCACCAGCCTCGCCGCCGGCATCGGCGCCGCCATCAGCGGCGGCAGCGACGGTGCGGGCGACGCGGTGCTCGGCCTGCTGGTGGTCGCAGCGTTCAGCGTCATCGGCTGGGCGGTGTACGCCTGGATCACCTACTTCATCGGCACTCGTTTCCTGGCAGGTCCGGACACCAGCGCGGACTGGGGCGAGCTGGCGCGGACGCTCGGTTTCGCGAATTCGCCGAGGGTGCTCATGATCCTTGGCGTCGCGCCGGCGCTGGCCGGGCTCATCGGGCTAGTCGTCGGGATCTGGATCCTGGTCACCACGGTCGTGGCGGTCCGGGCCGCGCTCGACTTCACGCCCGGCCGCGCCATCGGCACGGTGCTGCTCGGCTGGGTGGCGCAGGGCATCGTGTACGGCATCGCCTTCGCGCTGCTCGCCTGACGGCCACGCCGGGCGGCTGGCAGAGGCGCTGACCGCCGGGGTACGATCTCACCCTCACCGGTCTCGCCCGCCGGTTCACCCATCGCCAGGCAAGCCTGACCGAGCCCGCACGCGCGGGTCCGAGGGCATCGCTGCGGGGCACGACGACAAGACACTTCAGTGGGGGACCGATCATGACTGTAGAAATTCGTGCCGTGCGCGCGGACGAGATGGACGAACTGAACCGCATCGGTGGCTACGCCTTCGCCAACAACGAGGACCTTCCCGAGGACGAGCAGACGCTCGTGCCGGAATGGACTACCTGTGCGTTCGTGGACGGCCGGCTGACCGCGTCGTCCGCCGCGTACCCGTTCCGCATGCGCTTCAATGGCGCGACGGCCAGCGCCGCCGGCGTGACGGCCGTCGCCACCTACCCGGAGTTCCGCCGGCAAGGCCTGCTGCGTCAGATCATGGCGCAGGGACTGCACGAGCAGCGCGAGCGCGAGCAGAGCATCGCCATCCTGTGGGCGAGCATGAGCGCGATCTACCAGCGCTTCGGCTACGGGCTCGGCAGCACGTTCGTGAACTACGAGCTCGACCCTCCCTACGGGGCGCTGGAAGACGGATCCGCCTCGACCGGCTCGGTCTCGCTGTGCGCGAAGGACGAGGCCCGCCCGATCATGGAGCGTCTCTACGTGGAGCACTCGCGCCCTCGCAACCTGATGCTCCACCGCGCACCCCAGATGTGGGACGCGCGGCTGCGCGATCGCGACAAGCTGAAGACCTACGTCGCCATCTACCGCAACGACGCCGGCGAGCCACGCGGCTACGTCCAGTACACGACGAAGTGGCGCAGCGAGGAGCGCAACGAGCCCGGGCCGAACCAGGAGCTGCGGGTCGGCGTTTCCGTCGCGCTCGACCTGGAGGCCTACAAGGCGCTCTGGGAGTACACGCGCGGCATGACCTCGTCGCCCGCATCACCTGGGAGAACGTGCCCGAGGACGACTCGGCGCCATCGCTGCTGCTGGAGCCACGGGAGTTGCGCCGCCGCACCATGGACGGTATCTAGCTGCGCGTCGTGGACGTGGAGCGGGCGCTGCCGCAGCGGCTCTACGGCGACCGCGGCGAGATCACCCTGAACGTCACCGGCGACGATCTCTGCGAGTGGAACAACGGCTCCTACCTGCTGGAGACCGACGGCGAACGCAGCGAGGTGCCCAGCACCGACCGCGAGGCCGATCTGACGATGCCCCCTCGCACACTCGCGTCGCTGATCAGCGGTCACAGCTCGGCGACCCATCTGGGCCGTGCCGGGCTGCTGGAGGCGCGCGACGAACAGGCGTTGCGGACCGCAGACCACCTCTTCGAGACGGCGTACCGGCCCTACTGCCCGGACGGCTTCTAGCGGCTGCCTGCGCCGGATCGCCAGCCGGGGTGTTAGCATGCCCGAACGCGCGCCGCCACTTCGTCGTGCAGTGGCCTGCAGCCGGGCGCGAAGGAGGCACCATGACCGTCTCAGACGTCAGCAGTTCCCAGCGGGTGGACGACTACCGCGCCCGCGCGTTGGAACATCTCTGGGTGCATACCGCCCAGTACAACGACCTGGCGAAGGACGACGGCATGCTCGTCGTCGAGTCGGGTGACGGCATCTACGTCACGGACAACAAGGGCGACCGCTACATCGACGCCATGGCCGGGCTCTGGGTCGTCGCCGTCGGCCACGGCCGCAGCGAGCTTGCGGACGTCGCGAAGCGACAGATCGAGTCGCTGGCCTACGCCAACCCCTTCGCCTACGCGACGGAGCCGGCGATCGACCTCGCCTCGAAGCTCGCCTCGCTCACGCCGGAGGCGATCAACAAGATTCACTTCGTGAACTCCGGCTCGGAGGCGGTCGAAGCCGCGATCCGCATGGCCAAGCAGTACCATTTCAATCGCGGCGAACGACGGCGCACGAAGGTGATCTCGCGCATCGGCTCGTACCACGGCACGACGGCGATGGCGATGACGGTCAACGGCTCCAACTACATCAACAAGAAGCCCTTCGAGCCGCTGATGCCGGGCGTGATCCACGTCGAGAACATCAACTGCGCGCGCTGCCCGTTCGAGAAGACCTATCCCGAGTGCGAGGTCTTCTGCGCTCGCCACATTGAGGACGAGATCAAGTTCCAGGACCCGGCGACGATCGCCGCCATCATCGCCGAGCCGATCTCGACCTCGAACGGTAACTGGGCGCCGCAGCAGGAGTACTGGACGACGCTGCGCGAGATCTGCGACCGCCACGGCGTCCTGATCATCGCCGACGAAGTGATCAACGGCTTCGGCCGCACCGGCAAGTGGTTCGGCATCCAGCACTACCCGGTCCAGCCCGACATCATGACGGTGGCGAAGGGCATCTCTTCCGGCTACGCCCCGATCGCCGCGGCGATGGCCACGCAGGAAGTCGCCGACGCCTTCGTCGGTGAGCGTGCCGACTCGTTCGCTGGCGGCATCACGTGGGGTGCGCACCCGGTCTCGTGCGCCGTCGCCCTCGCCAACGTCGAGATCATCGAGCGCGAGCGGCTGGTGGAGAACTCGGCCCGCGTCGGTGAGCACCTCGCCGCACAGCTGACGGAGCTCCAGAAGCGCCACAAGGTGGTCTCCGACACGCGCGGCATCGGGCTCATGCACTCGGTCGAGCTGAAGCGCGATCCGGAAGCGGGCGTCGACTTCACGGAGGACGACAAGGTCGGCGAGCTGATGCCGCGGCTGCTGAAGGAGCAGGGCCTGCTCGCCCGGGCGGGCGCCAGCATCTCCGTCGCCCCGCCGCTGGTGATCAACCGCGAGGAAGTCGACGCCCTCGTCGACGGCATCGACGTCGCCATCGGCAACCTCGAGCGGGAGCTGGGGATCGGGTAGGGGGGCGCCCGCTACCCCCGCGCCATCCGCCACGCCTCGCGCAGGCGCATGCGCGGGCCGTTCTGGAGCTGGCCGCCGGCGTAGATGCGGCCGCCGAGCCGCAGCAGCGAGTAGATCGCCAGCAGCATGAGCGCCGCCGCCGGCACGACCTCCCACGCCGCGAGGTGGCCGAGCGCGGCCCTCGTCGGCATCAGCATCGGCGCCAGTGGCGGCAGGTACAAGGCGGCTTGCACCCAGGCGCGGTCGCCGAGGCCCACGACGGAGATCGCGGTCGCCATCGCATAGGCGACCATCAGCACGAGGATCACCGGCAGCGAGCCGTACTGCGCGTCTTCCTGCCGGCCCACCGTCGCGCCGGTAACCGCGAAGCCGGTCGCATAGAGCGCGAATCCGAGTACGAACCAGAGTACGACCGACCCGGCGATTGCGAATGCGCTGTCGGGCACCTCGAAACCCGAGGTGAACGGCATCTCCAGCGCGACGAGCAGGCCGACGAGCGAGAGCTGGAGCAGGCCGACCATGCCGACGCCGAGCACCTTGCCGGCGATCAGTGAGGACGCCGGGACGGTCGCCAGCAGCACCTCGACGACGCGGCTCGTCTTCTCCTCGATTACTCCCAGCAGCACCCACTGGCCGTGGGTGGTGATTGAAATCATCAGCAGCCAGCCCCCGGCGAACGCCATCCAGCGGCGGCCGTCTTCGCGGGTGCTCTCGTCGTCTTCGCCCTCGTCCAATTCCACGATCGGGCAGCCCTCCCGGGTGGAGAGCGTCAGCACCTGCTCATCCAGCAGACCGCGAGCCTGTTCGAGCGTGATGCCGAGGGCGTTCAGCTCATCCGGCAGCCGCGAGGAGTAGACGGCGCGGTTCACCACCAGCGAGAGCTGCTCGAACACGTCGTCCTCGAACACGAGCTCTCGCGAGTCGACGAGCAAGGCGTCGACCTCGCCGTCGCGCAGCGCGCGGTCGGCGGCGGCGCGGTCCTCGAAGAGGTGCGGCCGAACATCGATCTGGCCCTCGGACTCTCGCGCGGCGAGGCTCAGCACCTGCTCCAGGCGGCGCTCCGTGACGCCGACCACGCCGAGGTCGTAGTCCAGCACGCCAGCGGTCGGTGCGAGGGCGGGCACGGCGACGATGGTGCCGACGAAGAGCATGACGATCACCATGGAGACGACGAAGCCCTTGCTGCGGGCGCGCTGCACGAAGTCGCGCCGGGCGATCATCCAGACATCGCGCCGCGCCTCTCCCAGCTCTGCTCGTGCGCTCACGACACCGCCTCCATGAACAGCTCGGAGAGCCGTGGCGGCTCGAAACTGAAGTGACTGACCGTGCCCGCGCGGCGCGCCAGCGCCAGCAGCGCCTCGATGTCGACGTCGCGGTCGACGGTGAGGCGCACGCGGTTGCCGCGGCGCTCGACGACTTCGAATGCTTCGCCTTCGGGCAGCCAGGGGCCGGTCGGGTCCTGCACCTCGATCTCGACGTGGCGTTGGCGCGCGCCGGCTTTCAGTGCGGAGACCGCGCCTTCCAGCACGCTGGCGCCGCGGTGGATGATCACGACGTCCTTGCAGAGGCCTTCGACGAGGTCGAGGTGATGGCTGGAGAACACGACGGCGGTGCCGCCGCCGCCTGCTCCGTCACCACCTCGCCCAGCGTCTGGACGGCGAGCGGGTCGAGGCCCGTGAACGGCTCGTCGAGCACCAGCAGCTCGGGCTCGTGCAGCAGCGCGTTGACCAGCTGGACCCGTTGCTGGTTGCCGTGGGAGAGATCCTCCAGCCGCGATTGGGCACGGTCGCCGAGCCCCAGCCGGTCGAGCCAGCGGGCGGCCGAGGAGCGCGCCGCGTGGCGGTCGAGGCCGTGCAGGCCGCCGAAGTATGTGAGCTGGTCCAGCACCTGCATGCGCGGGTAGAGCCCGCGCTGCTCCGGCATGTAGCCGAAGCGGCGCTTCTGGGCACGTTCGATGGCGCGGCCGCGCCATCGAACAGAGCCCGCATCAGGCCGCGTCAGCCCGAAGATACAGCGCATCGCCGTCGTCTTGCCGGCGCCGTTCGGTCCGAGGAAGCCGAGCATGCGGCCCTGCGGGACCGCGAACGAGCAACCGTCGAGCGCCAGGGTCTCGTCGTACCGCTTATGCAGGCCGTTCAGCTCGAGCGTGATAGGCCCCTCCACCGCACAGGTTAGCGGAGCGATCGTCGCCTCGCCCCCTGCCGGGACCCGCCCGGGCCTTTCGTAAGCCCGCTGTAGACGGTCGCAGGCATACAATGGCGCGGCTCACGACCGGCTCCTGAAGGGGGAAATGACTTGGCCTACGAATTCGCGAAGTACGAGAAGCGTGACCGCATCGCACACATCACGATCAACCGTCCGGAGGTGCTGAACGCGCTCCACCCGGACGCCAGCGCGGAACTCTCCGGGATCTGGGACGACTTCGCAGAAGACGATGACGTCTGGGTCGCGATCCTCACCGGCGAAGGCCGCGCCTTCTCCGCCGGCAACGACCTGAAGGCGACCGCCGCTCGCGACCGCGGCGAGGGCTCCGGCCCGGCGACGTCCGGTGGCGCCTCAGTGAAGGGCTTCGGCGGCATCACTAGCCGCTTCGACCTCTTCAAGCCGACCATCGCCGCCGTTAACGGCTGGGCGATGGGCGGCGGCTTCGAGATGGCGCTGGCGTGCGACATCATCGTCGCCGCAGACACCGCGTCGATGGGCCTGCCGGAGCCGCGCGTCGGCCTGATCGCCGGTGCCGGCGGCGTGCACCGCCTGCCCCGCCACATCCCGCTGAAGCGCGCGATGGGGATGATGCTGACCGCGAAGCCGGTCGACGCGCAGGAGGCGTTGAGCCTCGGCCTCGTCAACGAGGTCGTCCCACTCGACCAGCTGATGGCGACGGCGGAGCGCTGGGCGAACGAGATCCTGGAAGCGGCGCCGCTGGCCGTCCGCGGCTCCAAGGAAGCGGCGATGACCGGCATGAACTATGGCGAGCCGCTGGGTGAGCTGATCCGCACCCAGTACGACAACGTGCGCCAGCACATGCAGTCGAAGGACCGCGTCGAGGGCCCGGCCGCTTTCGCCGAGAAGCGCCCGCCGGCATGGACCGCCGAGCCGATCGAGAAGAGCTAGCGCCTCCAGCGTCCGGCTTCTAGATCTCGCGGCTAGACCTCGGACAGATCGACGGCGCGGCCCTCTGACCACGAGCGGTACACCGCCTCGGTGAACTGCATGTAGAGTAGGCCGTCCTCGAAGTTGGTGAGGTTGACCGTCGCGCCGTCGCGGATGGAGTCGATGAAGTCCTGCTCCACCTGCCACTCGTGGGCGGTGCCGGGGTCGGGATCGAGTGGCTCGAAGTCGTCACCGTGGCGGGCGAAGCGCATCGAGTCGCCCATGCGCCAGTGCAGGGTGGCTTCAGAGCCGAACAGTGAGATGCCATTGCCGGCCGGGTCCGCCCCGCCGGCGACGGCGCTGACGCGGTAGGTGGCGCGAGCGCCGCTGGCCATCCGCGCCATCACGCCGATGCTGTCGGGCACGTCGATCGAGTGGGTCTCGCCGGTCTCGCCGTCGACGCGGCTGGTGACGAAGGTCGTGGCGTCGGCGGTGACGCGCTCGGTCGGGCCGGTCCAGCGGTGGACGACTTCCGAGAGGATGCCGAGCATCATCGTGTTCGTGCCGGAGTAGTCGCGCCGCTCGCGCCAGTGCAGCGGGGCGTCGGCCAGCGCCCCGGCGTTCAGCATCGTGACATGGATCTCGCGCAGTTCGCCCAGCGCGCCTTCGCCCAGCAGGCGCTGGACGGTGGCGTATGACTTGAAGTCGAAGGGGGCGGGCACCAGTTGCGCGACCAGCTCCGGCCGCGCCTGTGAGGCTTCCAGCATCAGCCGCGCCTCGCTCGCGTCCATCGCCATGCGCGCCTCGCAGAGCACATGCTTGCCGGCCTCCAGTGCCCGCATCGTGAACTGGCGGTGCATGTACGGCCAGGTGCCGATCGAAATCGCATCGATGCTGTCGTCGCTGAGCAACTCCTGCGGGACGGTGGTGACGTGGTCGAGGCCGAAGGCATCGGCGACGCTGTTCCCACTCTCCCGGGAGCGGTTGCAGACGGCGACGACCTCCACGCCGTCAATCGCCTGAAAGCCGGGGATGTGGCGGAGCCGCGTGTTCGCGCCCGCGCCGATCAGACCAATGCGAATGGTGCCATCTGCCATCGCCAGCCTCCTACAGCTCCAGCACGGGACGCGGCGGCAGGGCCTGCATCGGGAAGACGGACGGCAGGTCTCGTGCGGCCGGCATCGGCACCTCGATCAGCAGCGGGCTGCTTCCGGCGACGCCGCCGCGCACCGCCGCCCGCAGCTCGTCAGGGTTCGTGGCGCGCGTCGCGGCGACGCCGAAGGACTCTGCCATCTGCACCCAGTCCGGGTTCCGCAGGTCGCTGCCGATCGGCCGCTCGCCCATGCGGATTTGCTGGATGCGACGGACGTTACCGTACGCACCGTCGTCGAAGACGACGGTGACGAGCGGGATGTTGAACTTCGCCATCGTCGACAGCTCCTGCACGTTGTACATGAAGCCGCCATCGCCGTTGATCGAGACGACGCGACGGTGCGGGTTGCCCACCTGCGCGCCGAGCGCCGTCGCGAAGCCGTAGCCGAGCGTGCCCTGGTACCCGGAGTTCACGTAGGTGCGGGGCTCGTAGATCGGGAACCCGGTGCGCGACCAGTAGCCGACCTGCGTACTTTCGTTGATCAGGATGCCATCGTCCGGCAGCTCGTCGCGGATGGCGTGGGCGTAGCCGTGCTGCACGGACATCTGCTCCAGCCGCTCGTTCCGCTGCTGCGTCATCGCGGCCAGCTCCGCCTCGCGCGAGTCGCGCGAGCGGTTGTGGCGGGGCACCCGCTCCACCAGTTCGCGCAGTGCGTGCTTCGCATCGCCGACGATGCCGAGGTCCGGCGTGCGGTTGCGGCCCACTTCGTCCGCGTCGACATCGATGTGGATGAAGGCCTGGCCGTCCGGCACCTCCATTTGCGCCGCCTGCGGGCCGAGGTAGTAGCGCGTGCCGATCGCCAGTACGGCGTCGGCGGCGGGGATCAGCTCGCGCACGGCCTGCTGCGGCTGTGCGCGGTAGTTGCGGTCCGAGAGCCCGCCGCGGCCGTTGTCCGTCATCATGACCGGCGCTTCCAGCATCTCCGCCAGCTCTCGCAGCTCATCCCACGCGCCGGACGACAACACGCCGCCGCCGGAGACGATCAGCGGCCGCTCCGCCCTGCCCAGCAGCTCCGCGGCGCGTTCGAGCTCGTCCGTGTCGGCCTCGTCGCGCGAGAAGTCCTCCGGCTCCGGCAGGGTGACGTCGCCGACGCGTTCCAGCACATCCGGCGGCACCTCGATCTCGACCGGTCGTGGCCGGCCGGTGCGCAGTTCGCGCGCCGCGCGGTGGACCATCAGCGGCACTTCCTCCGGCGTCATCGCCCGCTCGACGTGCTTGCAGACGGAGCTGATGGTGCCCAGCTGATCGTTAATCTCGTGCAGCACGCCACGGTTGGCGTCGATCATGTCGGACTGCACCTGCCCGGCGACGAGCAGCACGGGCGAGGAGCAGGCGTAGGCGGTCGAGATCCCCGCCGCGGCGTTGAGCACGCCCGGCCCGGGGACGACGAGGCAGGTGCCGATCTCGCCCGTCGTGCGCGCGAAGCCGTCCGCCATGTAAGCGGTCGCCTGCTCGTGGCGGGTGTGGATGAAGTCAATCGACTCGCGCTCTTCCCAGAGAGCGTCCATGGCGAAGTCGAGCTGGATGCCGGGGAGCCCGAAGATCGTGCTGATGCCTTCGATCTTCAGCGACTGCACCAGCGCCTGGCCGCCCGTCATCTCCATCGTCGGTCCCCTTCCCGCACTCGCCGGCCATCGCGTGCGGGCCGGCGTCGCGAGTGTAGCGGGTGCCGCTGCCTCGCGTGTGCTCGCCGTGGCGCGCCGTCCCGACCGATAATTCGGTGCGATGCACATCGCGCACCTTGAACTGACGAACTTTCGGACCTTTCGGCGGCTGGAGATCGATCTCCAGCCGGGGATTCACGTCGTCACCGCTCCCAACGCCAGCGGCAAGACGAATCTGTTGGAAGCCGTCGCACTGATCGCGACCACGCGCTCCGCTCGCAGCGGCGCCGACGTCGACCTGATCTCGTGGGACGCCATCGAGGAGGAGCCGCTGCCGGCCGCCCGCCTGAGCGCGCGTGTCGAGGCAGCCGATGGCGTCGTCGACCTCGCCGTCGCCGTAGTCACGCGCCCGGGGCGAGATGGCGGCAGGAAGGATGGTGCTGGGAAGGGTAGCGGTGGGAAGAGCGGTGAGGGGCTGGCGGCATCGCGGCGCTTCCAGGTGAACGGCGTCGCGCGGCGCGCCTCGGACCTGATCGGGCGGCTGCGGGTGGTGATGTTCTCCGCGACGGACCTCGGCATCATCTCG
>JASLOV010000004.1 GCA_030745285.1 Dehalococcoidia bacterium
CACGCCGCCGACGGCTACGCACGTGCCACCGGGCGCGTCGGCGTGGCGGCCGTGACGGCCGGACCAGGCGTGACGGACGCCATCACCGGCGTCGCCAATGCCTATCGCGCCGGCAGCCCGATGATCCTGATCGGCGGCGCAGCTCCGATCCGCACCGCCGGCCGCGGCGCGCTCCAGGAGATGGAGCAGGTCGAGATGTTCCGCCCGATCACCAAGTGGGCGACCACGATCCAGAGCACTGACCGCATCGCCGAGTCGCTGGCCGACTGCTACCGCATCGCCCTCTCCGGCCGGCCCGGCCCGGTCTACGTGGAGGCCCCCACGGACGTGCTGTTCGGCCGCGTCGACGAAGACGACTTCACGATGCCGAGCAAGTACCGCCACCAGATGCGCAACCCCGCCGACCCAGATGCCATCGCGCGGGCCGCGGAGGCTATCAAGGCCGGCGGACGGCTAGCGATGATGGCCGGCACCCCGATCTTCTGGTCGCGAGCCGACAAGGAGCTGCAGCAGTTCGTGGAGCTGGTCGGCACGCCGATCTACACGAATGAGATGGCCCGAGGCGCGGTCCCCTGGGAGCACCCGCAGAAGGGCAACTGGGCTCGCCGCACCGCCCTTGGCGGGGCCGACGTGATCATCGTCTTCGGCTCGCCGATCGACTTCCGCCTGCGCTTCGGCCAGACCCCCCTCTTCAACCCCGAGGCGATCGTGATCCAGTACGACTACGACGAGGACACGATCGGCAAAAACCGGCCGATCGACATCGGCCTCACGGGCGACGCGAAGACCGTGCTGCAGCAGCTGATCGACGCCATCGGCGACCCGCTGGACCGCGACGAGGAGTGGCTGAAGCAGCTCTCCGAGGAGGAGGCGCAGGCACGCGAGATGCGACGGCCGCTGCTGGAGTCTGACTCAGTGCCGATCCACCCGCTGCGGCTCGTCAACGAGATGGCCGGGTTCGTCGACGACGACACGATCGTCGTGGGGGACGGCGGCGACATCGTCGCGAACTCGTCCAAGTACATGCCAATCAATCACCTCGGCCAGTGGTTCGACCCCGGCCCGCTGGGAACGCTGGGCGTCGGCACCGGCTTCTGCATGGCGATCAAGGCGACGAACCCGGACAAGCGCATCCTGATGGTGAACGGCGACGGCGCCTTCGGCCTCAACGGCTTCGACTTCGACACCCTCGTGCGCTTCGACCTGCCGGTCGTCTCGGTGGTCGGCAACGACCGCCAGTGGGGGCAGATCGCCGTCGGCCAGGTGCGCCAGTACGGCGAGGACCGCCAGGTCGCGACGAAGCTCGCGGACAACACCCGCTACGACAAGGTGGTCGAGGCGCTGGGCGGCTACGGCGAGTTCGTCACGGAGCCGGACGAGATCGCGCCCGCCATCCAGCGCGCGTTCGACTCCGGCAAGCCGGCCTGCGTGAACGTGATCATGGACGACCGTCCGCCGGGGGTCGAAGGCGGCTACTCCTTCATGTAGCCCGCGCCCGTGCGCTCCTTCAGAGCTCGAACAGCACAGTGGCGGCCTGCGGGCGGCCACTGTTCCGTCACCGTCTTTCGTACATTGTTCGAGACTGCGCTCTCCCCTAGCATCTGCCCATGGCACTGGACGAAAAACTCGCCGGCGAATGCGCGGACTGGGTCGCCGAACAGATGACCGAGGAGTTCGGGGGCTTCATCGCTGCCGAACTGATCGACCTGATCATGGAGCAGGAAGAGAAGCTCCGCGTCGAACACGACGACCCGCAGATGGACCACCGCACGATGTCCGAGCGGCTGATGCCCAACCTCGAGGAGGAGGGCGTCCCGATCAAGGAGGGCGCCGTCAGCCGCGAACTGGTCGAAGAGATCCTCAACTGGGAGGACGAGTTCCGCGGCCTAGCCGGCCAGCCTCGCAACGTCAGGCGCTCATAGCCGTAGTCTCGTAACCGAGGCCGGGTAGCCTACCCCGGCGAGGCGTCCCGGATCTTCTTCAACCGGTTGACGTTCTCCAGGTCGGGACCGTCGCCGTCGATGCCCGGCACCTCCAGCAGCCACGCCCGCCCGCGCAGTGCCGGCTGCTCCATCATCACGTGGAACCCGTCCGTGCCGATGTGGCCGTCGCCGATGTTGTCGTGGCGGTCGCGTCGGCCGCCCAGCTCCATCATCGAGTCGTTGGCGTGCAGCACGGCGAGGTGGTCCAGCCCGATTTCACGGTCGAACTCGTCCAGCACCTCTTCGATCGCCTGCTTGTCGGCGAGGTCGTAGCCGGCCGCGAAGGCGTGGCAGGTGTCGAGGCAGACCTGCAGCCGCGGTGAATCGACGGCCTTGAGGATCGCACCCAGCTCGCTGAACTGACTGCCGATCACGCCGCCCTGCCCGGCCGCGTTCTCCAGCGCCAGCACGGCATCGCCCGGTGAGTCATCGAGGATGCCCGTCAGCGCCTTCACGACCTGCTCGAACATCGTCTCGAAGCCGCGACCCTGGTGGGAGCCGGTGTGCAGGATCACGCCGTCCGCCGCGATCGCATCGGCCACGGTCAGCCCGTTCACGACGCAGTCCGTGGAACGCTCCAGCAGCGCCGGGTCGTCCGTGGCCAGGTTCGCCAGGTAGATGTTGTGCAGCCACACCTCGCCCACGGTGGAGGCGGCGTGGGCCTCGCGGAACCTCTCGATTACCTCGGGCTTGTGCTGGGTCTTGCGCCACGTGCGGTTGTTGGAACCGAACGTCATCAACGCCTCAGCCTCGATCGCCTCAGCCCGCTCGATGGCGTTGAAGATCCCGCCCGACGACGAGACAAAGGCCCCGATCTGCGTATCCGGCGATGTGTCAGCCATGGCGGCATGCTACCAGCCCCGTACCGGCGGGAACCGCATGAAGGGCCGAGCCCGGCCGAACACTGTGGGAATCCGCCCACCTGCCGATCACGTCACGCTCGCCACGGTGCTGGTGCTCCAGGAAATGGGACTCGCCGTCGACATCGTCGTCGACCGCCCGCGTCGGTGGTGGCTGCGGCCCGCGGCGTGCGGCATCATTGCAGGCGCGTGCCAGCATCGGGCTCACGCGAGACTGGTCCGACGGGAGAGTGAGATGAAGATCGAAATCGACCGCGGCGCATGCGTGAAGAGCGGCCAGTGCATCTACCTGCACCCGGAGCTGTACGCGCTCGACGCCGAGGACTTCCCGAAAACGACGGTGGAGTCCATCGGCGACGATCTGATTGAGGGTGCGGAGGAGTCGGTCGAACTCTGCCCGGCGAGCGCGCTCGCGCTCGTCGCCAAGGCTGACTGAGCCGCGCTCGATCACCGGCAACTGTGGGCTAGCCGCCGCGACCGCGGGGCGTTTGCCGCCGCATTTGGCCGATGCTAGAGTCGACCCAGACTGAAATCGCAAGAGGGGTTCGACCCGTTGGCGTACAAGATCATCGAAACCTGCATCGGGTGCACGGCCTGCGTGAAGAAGTGCCCGACCGACGCCATTTCCGGCGTTCGCAACGAACTCCACATTATCAACCCGGTGCTGTGCATCGACTGTGGCGCCTGCGGCGCCGTCTGCCCGCCCGAGTCGATCCTCGACGACATCGGCGATGTCTGCCGCACGTTCCCACGCCGCGAGCTGCCGCTGGCGAAGATCATCGAGGTCAACTGCATCGGCTCCGGCTGCGAACTCTGCATCGCCGTCTGTCCGTTCGACGCGCTCTCGTTGCAGGACGCGCCCAACAGCCACGACTTCTTCGGCATCTCGGTCGTCGATCCCAAGCGCTGCACCGGCTGCCGCCTCTGCGAGCAGTCGTGTGGCTGGAGCGCGATCTACATCGACCCGCCGCGGGAGATGCTGAAGAAGCGCGTCTATCCCGAAGAGATCCTCACCCCCAAGAAGGGCCGAGGCGTCACGGCCGCCCGCGAACGTCAGGCCGAGACCGCCGCAACATAGACCCCGCCACCGCGACCGCTGCCCTCCCGGCACACCGGCGACCGCCCTCTCGCCGCGCGGCGTTCACGGGCCGTGGACAAGCACGTGGACTGTGACCACCGATCGCGGGGTCTCGTTGCTACGCTTCGCACGACCTGTTCTGCCGACCGGGCCCCGCCCCGAGGAGACTCCGCCATCCCAACCGCCCCCACCGCCTCCGACACGTCCGTCGACGAGCCGCTGGAGCTGCGCTTCGTGCGGCTGCGCACGGGGGCGCTGGTGCCGGAGCGCCAGACACCGCTCGCCAGCGGCTTCGACCTCCACGCCTGCCTCGATGGCGGCAGCCTGACCATCGGCCAGTCGCCGCTGAGCGTACCGACCGGGATCGCAATCGCGCCCCCGCCCGGCGCGGACGTGCAGATCCGCCCTCGCTCCGGCCTGTTCGCACGCGGCGTAATCGGGATGCTCGGCACCATCGACGCCGACTATCGTGGCGAGCTGCACGTCACGCTCTACTGCCTGCCGGAGACGGGCAGCTTCGAGGTGAATGACGGCGACCGCGTCGCCCAGCTCGTCGTCTCGCGCCTTGCGGCGGTGACATGGTGCGAGGCGAAGTCGCTGGACGAGACGGAACGCGGGGCGGGGGGCCACGGCTCCACGGGCGTGAGTTGAGCGCGACCGCCACCGGTCCGTGACCTGCGCCGGGCAAAGCGAGAGCGGGCCTACGAGGCCCGCTCTCTAAACCATCATCTGCCGGCGGCGGGGGTATTTCGGCAGATGTTGGTCTCAGAAGGGAAGTGGGTGCGCCAGCGCTCTGCGCGGCGCTCGCCTCGGCATCAGATCACGCCATCGTTCTCCTCATGCCGCTGACCCGGCGGACACGCCCTCTGGTCGGTCCGCCTCGTCCATGAACGCGTGGTGATAGAGCAGTGCGGCCAGCACCGCGCCGACGATGGGCCCGACCCAGTAGACGAAGTGGTCGTCCCAGAAGCCGTTGACGAGGGCGGGGCCGAGCGAGCGGGCGGGGTTCATCGCGGCGCCCGTCAGCGGGCCGCCGGCGAGGATGTCCATCGTCAGCACGAGGCCGATGGCCAGGCCGCCGATGTTCGGGCGGCGCGAGTCGAGCGCCGTGCCAAAGACCGCGAGCATGAGGAAGGCGGTGAGAATCGCCTCGATCGCGATCGCCTGCGCGACGCTGGTGCCGGCTCCGAGCACCGGCGCGCCGAGGTGTACCCCGGGGGCATCGATGCGAATGTCCGGCAGCAGCAGGGCGAGCCCGGCGGCGGCGATGATTGCACCGACGACCTGAGCGATGATGTAGGCGACGGTCTCAAGGTGGTCCAGGCGGCGGGTCACCCACAGGCCGAGCGTGAGTGCCGGATTGAAGAGCCCACCGGAGATGTACCCCATCGCTGAGACCATCGTCCCGATCGCCAGTCCATGGGCGAGCGCCACGGCAACGATGTTGCCGCCACTCATGATCACGGACCCCGCGCCGATGAATATCAGGGCGAAAGAGCCGACGGCTTCTGCGACGAGCTTTCGCCAGTCGAGATTCTCGAGGTCCATCCGCCACCCTCAGAGCACTGGTCGAATTCGGGCCGACCGGCTGATTCGCGTAATAGACCATGGAATGGCTAACAAGTCAACACGTTTGCCTAATTGGATAACTCATCGTCAGACTCCAGCGCCCGGCCCTACCTTGAACCCAGCCCTGAACCCAGCCCTGATCCGATGCAGCGCGTGCCGATGCTGAACCCAGGGCGGCGATCCGCGCGCCACACCCGGCGAGCATCGAGGCGGCTGTTCACCGCCATGATCCTCGCGGCCGCCGGCCTCCTCGCGGTCGCGTTCGCCGCATGCAGCGACGGCAGCGACGTCGTGATCGTCGCGATCACCCGTACGCCGGAGGCGGCGGCGACCACGACGGTGGACGGAGTGCAGTCACCCGGCACCCCCACGGCGGGAACCGCCACGCCGGCGCCCGCTCCGTCGCGTACCGTCCCGCCGAAGCCGGACAACGTCTTCGCCGGCGCCAATCTGCTGGTGCCGTACCTCGTGGGCGGCGCAGCCGACACCAACCACTGCCTGCCGGCGCTCACAGAGCGCTGGGAGCTCGACCAGAGCCGAGAGATCGAATGCGCCACGGCCGACCTCGACGGCGACGGTGAAACCGAGTTCGTGCTCCGCGTCGCGCTCGACGAGTCCGGGCCGGGGGATGTCTGGTTCTTCGGCAGTGTCGTCGATGGCCGGCGCCTGCTCGGCTCGGCGCGGTCGTTCGCGGGGTCGGTGCTCTCAGACGTCCGCATCGTCGCGGTCGATGACCTCACCGGGGACGGCCTGGCAGAGGTAGTCGTCAGCTCCGAGAACTGCGGCGCCGCCACCTGCACAACGGGCTTCCTGATCATGAGCGGCCATCGCGGCGGCTTTGAGAATCTGGCGCCGGAAGACATCGCGCTGGAGGGCGCCGAGACGCCCACCGTCGACGACGTGACGGGTGACGGCCTGCTCGACCTCGTGGTCCAGGGCGGCGCGGTTACCAGCGCCGGGGCCGGGCCGCCGCGACAGCTTGAGCGGCGCCTGTACTGGTCCGGGCTGCGCTTCTTCGTCGTCGATCAGCAGCAGCCCGCTCGCTACCTGATTCATGCCATTGCCGATGCCGATGCGCTGTTCGCCTCGGCCGACTGGGCCGCCGCTCACGAGCGCTACCTCTCCATTGCCGTCGACCAGACCCTCGACGACTGGAGGCTCCAGGCGGGCGAGACGCCGGGACGCGACGAGCTCGCCGCCTACGCCGTCTTCCGCGCCGGGCTCGCCTCGCTCCGCGCGGGCGACGTGGCGGCGGCGATGGCCGAACTCGAGCGCTCGTTCGACGAACACCCGACATCGCTGCTCGGCGTCTCCGCGGCGGTCTATCTCAACGGCCTGCAGACCGGCCGCACGACGACCGAGTCCTGCGCCGCCACGGAGACCTTCCTGCGCACCCGCGGCGCGCTCTTCGCTCGCATCTGGAACTACGGCTACGCCAACCCGGAGCACACGATCGCGGGCATCTGCCGCTAGGCGGTACGACCCTCCGCCGGCCGCCCGCGCGGGACCGGTGCGAGCGCGACGAACAGGCCCGCCGCCACGAAGAGCAGGACAAAGAACCCGAACACCGCGTCGTACGACCCGTTACGCTCATACCAGAGGCCGGCGACCAGGGGGCCGGCGGCGTTGAAGACGAGCTGCACCGGCTGGAACGACCCCCGGATCATGCCGAACGAGCGGCGGCCGAAGTAGTCGGCATAGATCACCTGGCTGAGCGTCGTGGAGGTGCCGAGGCAGACTCCGTAGACGACGGCGAAGAGCAGCGCCGTCGGGATGCCGGAGACAGTGATCAGCAGCAGGACGCCCCCCGCCTGGGCCGCGAGTGAGGCGGCGAGCGTCAGGCACGTCGTCAGCCGTGCGGCCACGACCCCGCCGATCAGCCCGCCTCCGGCGCCCACGAGCGAGAAGACGGCGACCACCAGCGCCGCCTCGGTGGTGCTCAGCCCCTGCTGCTGCATGTGTGGGATCTGGTGCAGGTTGATCGACCCGGCCGAAGCCATCATCAGGGCGATCGCGAACCCGATCAGCCAGTAGGCCGGCGTGCGTGCGGATTCCCGCAGCGACCAATCGACATCCACGGCGGCCGGCAGCTCGTCGTCGCCGGGTTCGCGGACATCGCCGTCCGGCAGCAGTCCGACGTCTTCCGGCCGGCGCCGCATGAAGAGCAGCGGCGGCACGACACCGGCCACCAGTACCACGGCCGCCAGCACGACGAAGCCGGCCCGCCACCCCCTCGCCTCGATCACCACAGCCGCCAGCAGCGGCACAGCGGCCAGGCCCGCCCGCTGTCCGCCGGAGACGATGCCCGCCGCCAGCGGACGGCGTCGCACGAACCAGTTGGCGACGGCGACGAAGGTGGCGGAGTTGATCACCCCCTGGGCCAGTGCGCGGCCGAGCGAGTACAGCAGGTAGAACTGCCAGAGTGCGGTCATCCCGCTGATCAGCAGCAACGCGCCGCCCATCGTCAGCGTGCTGGCCACCATCACCCAGCGCCCGCCCCAGCGGTCGAGCGTCCAGCCGATGGCCGGGGACGCCAGCCCGCCCGAGGCGCTGCCGATCGTCACCGCCAGCGAGACCTGCCCGCGGCTCCAGCCAAACTCGTCCGACAACGGGACAAAGAAGACGCCCAGGACCGGGTTGAAGAAGGTCACCGCCCCGAACGCGACCACCGATGAGACGGCGACGATCACCCAGCCGTAGAAGACGCGAGGCCGGGTTCGCGAGCCAGTCTGCGTCCCCAGTGCGATGCTCCAGTGAGAGCGCTCCGGCGGCGGGAGCACCGCCGCAGTCTAGCAGCCCCCGATCGTGCCACCGGCGGACGCGCCGGCGCCGGGCGCGGCTATACTGGGCGCGGATTGTGAGGCCTGACCGATGATGCGCCGGCTCCGACAGTTCGTGATTGCGGTGATCTTTGGCGCCCTGGGCGCCGTCGCCGGACGCCTGGCCGCGGACTTCCGCCGTCAGCAGGCAGCGGGCGAACCGCCCTCGCCTCCCAACCTCGATGGCATCAACGTCAAGCCCCAGGACATCGTCCCCGGCATCGTCGCGGCGATGCGGATGACGAGCCGGCCGTGGTCGTGGTTGCACATCCCGCCGTGGTTCGCGGCCTTCGCCGTGAACTTCGGCATCCTCGCCTTCGCGGACGAGCTGCAGTCGATCCGGGGCATGGGTCGCGACGCGCTCGGCGGCGCTGGCGGGTTCGGCGGCCAGTTCGCGGGCGGGGTCTCCGGCGAGGGCGAAACAGCCGGACCCGACGACGACTCGTGGGGTCGGTCGGAGGCCGCGCCCGGCGTCGACGGCACGGCTGGCAGCGCGACCGACGGCCAGACCGAGAGCGGCGCCGACGCGCCAACCACTCCCCAGGACGTGCCGGGAAGTACGCCCGGTGTTGCCCCCGGAAGTGCACCGGGAAGTGCACCCGGCGGCAACGGCGCCGGAGGGTTCGGCACCTAAGCTCGCCGTCCCGTCGGCTCAACGAGGAGCCTGGCTCCGGCGGCACTTGTCCGTCCTGCCCGCCGCTCCGTATCCTGCGGGCGAACGGTAACGCGGCGACTTTGCCGGTGCACCGTTCGCGGCCAACGCGCAGCCCCATGCGCGCCCAGTGCAGGCAGAAGACGAGCCGACCGAGGAGGCACGCGTTGACCCTCGCCGTTGTCCTGGTGGTGGCGTACCTGCTGGGTTCGATCCCCACGTCCTACATCGTCGTCTACAAGTACACGGGCCGGGACATCCGCGCCATGGGCAGCGGCAACCCGGGCACGATGAACGTCCTCGACAGCGTCGGCACGGGCCCCGCCGTCCTCGTCGGAGTGGTCGATGTCCTGAAGGGCATGGCGGCGGTCGGCGTCGCCTACCTGGCCGGCGCCAGCGACGTGCAGGCGGTGCTCGCGGCGGCGGTGGCGATCGTCGGGCACGACTATTCCGTCTTCCTGCGCCTCAACGGCGGCAACGGCACCGCAACCGCGGTCGGCGCCATCGCCGGCCTGCTGCCCGTCGCCACCTTCGCCGCCTTCTCGCTGGCCGCCACCGCCGTGCTGGTGCTGCGGTCGCGCCGCAAGGCCGGCATCATCGGCCTGCTCTCGATCCCGGTCTTCGCCTACTGGTTCGATGCGCCCGACACGAGGTTGATCGGCGTGCTCGTCCTGCTCACCCTCCTCGCCATCAAGATCATCCGCTTTGAAGGCTTCTCCCCGGCCCGCATTCCGCGCGACCGTTGAGCGAGTTCGCTGAGACGCTCGGCCTCTTCCGAGAGGCCACCGCCGGACCGCCCGGCGAGGTGGCGCTCGCCCGCGCCGCCCTGCTGATCGCGCGCGGCGAAGACGATAGCGTCGACGTCGATGCCTACGAGCAGCGCCTCGATGAACTCGCGGAGACACTGCGGGTGCGGCTGGGCGGCATCGGCGATGGCAGCGCCCGCTACCGCGTCGCCAGCGAGTTCGTGTTCGTCGAGCTCGGCTTCAGCGGCGACGAGGACCGCTATGACGACCATCGGAACTTGCTGCTGGATCAGGTGCTGGAACGCCGCCGTGGCATCCCGATCTCGCTCGCGATCGTGCACATCGACCTCTGCCAGCGAGCCGGGCTGCGTGTCAGCGGGGTCGGCCTGCCCGGCCACATCGTCGTCCGCGCCGACGATCTCACGGAGGAGCCGCGATTCCTCGATGTTTTCCGCGGCGGCGCGCCGCTGACGAACGAGGACTGCCGCCGCGTCGTGCGCGAGACCTACGGCCGCCACGTCGACTTCCACGAGCACTTCCTGAGCGGGGTGACGCCCCGCCAGCTGCTGCAGCGGCTGTTGCACAACCTCAAGGCTCGCGCGCTTCAGGACGCCGACGACGATCGCGCCGGGCGGGCGATGGACATGCTGCTGGCGATGTTCCCGTGGGACCTTGATGAGCTGCGCGACCGCGGCATGCTGAGAGAGCGGCTGGGCGACTACCCGGCCGCACTCTCCGACCTGGAGCAGTACGTGCGGTTCCGCGCTTCTGCCCGGGACATTCGCACCGTGAGCGAAGCCGTCGAATCACTCCGCCGTCACATCGGGCCGGAGAGCGTCTGAGAGTGCGCCGGGCGGGGCCGCCTCACACGGTGGCGCGAGCACCTGATCGCTGATACCTTTCCCGGCGTCTCGGCGGCAACGGAAGGCAGACGTATGGACGGAAGCGCCCCTCGCGCCCTCTCAAACTCCTTGCATGCCGTTTCGGCACCGCAAAGCGAGTTTATCGTCTTTGCAGAGACCATCGAATACGACACCGAGCACGCGCTCCAGTTCATCGACATCACCGACGATGTTCGCGCCGTGATCGACCGCTCCGCGGTCGTCTTCGGGCAGGTAGCGATCTTTTCCGCCCACACCACCGCCGCGGTCGTCGTCAACGAGCACGAGCCGCTGCTGCTGAACGACCTTGCCCGCATGCTCTCGCGGCTTGCCCCGGCCGGCGACTACTACGAGCACAACGACTTCACGATCCGCACCGTCAACATGAACGAGGACGAGTGCGCGAACGGGCACGCCCATTGCCAGCACCTGATGCTGGGCGCCAGCGAGACACTGCCGGTGCACGAGGGCGAACTGCGAATCGGCCGCTGGCAGCGCATCTTCCTCGTCGAACTCGACCACGCGCGACATCGCGAGGTCTTCGTCCAGGCGCTGGGCGCGGGCGGCCGCTGAACCCCTCGCCCCCTTTAGATCCACCTGCCGCGCTGAGCAGGGACTGATGTCCGCCACCCGCATCCTTCATCGCGCCGCGAACGAGCGGACGATGCATCACCTGGCCGCCCACCCCGCCGTCGATGTGCTGGAGGGCGACCTCTGGATGCGCGGCGGCCGGCTGGTCGCGCACCACGACCGTCCGCTGGGGGCGCTCCCCCTGCTGCTGCACAAACGCGGCTTCAGTCGCGTCCCCGGGGACCTCGTAACGTTCCGGGACCTGGCGACGCTCATGCAGTCCGGCGCTACGCTGATGGTGGACCTGCGCTCATGGTTCCGTGACCCGACCGTCGATGCCGCCCGGGAGCTGGTCCCGCTCGACGACCGCTCGCGCATTGGGGTCTCCTGCGAGGCCTGGCCCGTCGCTGACCGGCTGCGCGCCTGGATGCCCGACCTCCACGTCGTCTACTCCGTGCGCTCCCGCCAGCAGCTCGACCGCTACCTTGTCGGCCGGCACAACGGCTCGCTGCCCGAGACCGCCATCTCGGTCAGGCACACGCTGCTCACCTCCGCCCGCCAGATGCAAGAACTACAGCAAGTGGCAGGCCGCGTCTCCGCCTGGACCGTCGACGACATCGACCGCGCCATCGAGCTCGTCGAGTGGGGCGTCGACGCCCTGATCAGTAATCAGCTGCACGTGTTGAACTCCCTCTAGCCCGCTACCATCGAGCCGTGACCGGCATCGAGCCCCTCCCTCAGCCACCCGATGGCGCGACGCCGGATGACTTCGCGCTCGCCGCGCGGTCGACGCCGCTGGCAGCCGTGGTGCGCGAGGAGATCGCGTCGGCCGGCGGTCGCATCACATTCGAGCGCTTCATGACGCTGGCGCTCGGCCATCCCGAGCACGGCTACTACAGCCGCAACGAGGTGACCTGGGGCGCCGGCGGCGACTACGAGACCTCGCCGGAGGTGCACGCCATCTTCGGCTACCTCTGGGCGAGCCAGGTCGAACAGTGCTGGGAACGGCTTGGCCGCCCGCTCCCCTTCCACCTGATCGAGCCCGGCGCCGGCTCCGGCCGCCTCGCGCTCGACATTCTCACCTGGCTTCACGAACGCGCACCCGACTGCGCCGCCGCTAGCCGTCTCACCTTGCTCGACGGCCATCCGCTGCGCCTGGCCCAGCAACGCCGGCTGCTCGAAGCCTCGAATGTCACCGCCGAGTACGCCCTCGTCGACGACTGGCTCCGCGAGATCACCCGCCTCTCCGGAGTCATCATCAGCAACGAGTTCTTCGATGCCCTGCCCGTCCACCTCGTGGAGCGGCGCGGCGAGACCCTGAACGAGTGGTACGTGGCCGAGCCGGATGAAGGCCCGGAGAAGGGCGAGCTGGTCTTCCAGCTCGGCCCGGCGAGCACGCCGGCGCTCGACGCCCGATTCGCTCGCCTCGGCCTGCAGCCGGGCGACGGCTGCCGCGCCGAGGTCTGCCTGGCCACGCCGGCGGTGATGGAAGCGATGGCGGCCCGGCTCGACCGTGGCTACGTCATCACCATCGACTACGGGAAGGAAGCGACGGATCTGTACGCCTCCTGGCGTCGCATGGGCACGCTGATGGCCCTCCGCAGCCACAGCCCGCAACCGGACCCACTCGCCTCCCCCGGCCTGCTCGACCTCACCGCACATGTCGACTTCACCTCGCTCGCCGCCGCGGCTCAGGGGTTCGAGAGTGCCGTCACCGTCTCCCAGGCGGAGGCGCTGACCGCGCTCGGCATCGGTGAAGCGCTCGGCGCCTCGCGCGAGCGCGCCGGCGAGGACCTCGCCCGCTTCGCGGCGGACCGCCGCGCCGTCGAAACGCTGCTCGACCCGGCCGGGCTGGGCCGCATCCGCGTGCTGGTGCAGGCGCGGGATGCCCCCCTCGACGGCGTGCACTGCCTCCGCCCCGTCGCAACCTGAGCGCACGACGGCGCGCGGCGACCGCTCGCGAGGATGAGCAGGCCTCCCGGGTGGAGTGCTCCGCTGTGCGATAATCAAGGCGATGGCTCCGCAATCGCTCTCGGGCTACTACTCGTCGACGCTCGTCGACCATTTTGAGCATCCCCGCAACGCGGGTGCGATGGACGACGCGGACGTCGAGGGATTCGTCACCAACACCGTGTGCGGCGACTCGATGCGGCTCTTCCTGCGCATCGCCGACGGTGGCGAGCGCATCGCTGCGGCAAGCTTCCTCACCTCCGGCTGCCCGGCCTCGATCGCGACGTCGTCCGTCTCCACGGAGATGATCACGGGCCTCACGCTCGACGAGGCGGAGGCGATCACGCGCCAGCAGTTCGCGGAAGCGCTGGGGGGGCTGCCGAAGTCGAAGGTGCACTGCTCTGTGCTCGCGCAGGCTGCCGTACGCAACGCCATTTCCGAGTGGCGCGCAGGCCGCGCCGACTCAATGTAGAATCCGCGAGACGTTTTTCACGGCCTGTTTCACGGTTGGCGTCCCGTCTCGCACGGGGACGAGCAACCGAAAGCGGATGAAAGGGCGCCAATGCGGCGATTTGACTACTACCGCGCGATCTCGGTCGACGAGGCGATCGCGCTGCTCAACGAACACGGCGAAGGCGGCATGCTGCTCTCCGGCGGCACGGATCTGCTGGTTCAGATCAAGGAAGCGGGCTTGGCTCCCGCGTACGTCGTCGGCCTCTCCGGCATCGATGAACTGCGCGAGCTGCGCTCGAACGGCGACGGCCTCCACATCGGCGCGGGCGTGCTCATGCACGAGGTCGCCAGCGACGGCACGGTGCAGGCGCAATACAGCGCGCTCTGCGACGGCGCCGGCGTCGTCGGCTCACGGCAAACGCGCAACATGGCCACCGTCGGCGGCAACGTCTGCAACGCGGCGCCCTCCGCCGACACGGGCCCGCCGCTCTCGGTGCTCGACGCCACCGTTCACGTCGCCGGCGGCGGCGGGACGCGCGAGGTCGCGATCGACGACTTCTGGACCGGCCCGGGCCGGACGGTGCTCGACTCGGAGGTGGTGACCCACATCACCGTCCCCGCACCGCCCGCGAACGCCGGCTCGTTCTATGAACGGCACACCCCGCGCCAGATCATGGACATCGCCGCCGTAGGCACCGCCGTCTACGTCGAGCTCGACGGCGACGGCAACTGCTCGCAGGCCCGCATCGCGCTCGGCGCCGTCGCGCCGACGGTGGTACGAGCCCCGGCGGCTGAGGCGGCCCTCAGCGGCGGCCCGATCACCGCGGCACGGGCTGCCGAGGCCGGGCGCGCGGCGGCGGGCGAAGCGACACCGATCTCCGATCAGCGAGGGTCGGCGGAGTTCCGCACCCACCTGGTCGAAGTGATGACCACCCGAAGCATCCTGCACGCGGCCGAACGCGCACAGGGCTGACTGAGACACAGGGCTGACCGAGATACAGGGCTGACTGAATACCGTGCTGATCAAGACACAGGACTGATCGAGCGCTCGAGGGAGCACCCATGGCGAAACAAATCTTCACGCTCAACGTCAACGGCCGCGATCACGAGGTCTACACAGAGCCTAACCAGTCGCTGCTTGAGGTCGTGCGCGACGAGCTGCGGCTCACCGGGGCCAAGGAAGGCTGCGGTACGGGCGACTGCGGCGCCTGCACGGTGCTCGTCGACGGCCGCATCGTCACCTCGTGCCTGGTGCTCGCGCCGGACGCTGCCGGCCGCGAGATCACGACGATCGAGGGTCTGGCCGACGGCGAGAAGCTGCACCCGATGCAGCAGGCCTTCATCGACCACGGTTCCGTGCAGTGCGGCTTCTGCATCCCGGGCATGATCCTCTCCAGCGTCGCACTGCTGGAGGAGAACCCGGCGCCGACGCGGGATGAGATCCGCCGCGGCATCGCCGGCAATTTGTGTCGCTGCACCGGATATCGCAAGATCGTCGAGGCGATTGAGAGTGTGGCTGGCAGCTAGCCGCAGGCGGAAGCCAAAGGCAGCAGCCAGCCCCGAGGGGAAGGACCCAGCGATGACCACAGAGACCCGACCCGAGTACTCCTCGGTTGGCAAGCGCGAGACCCGCATCGAGGGCGCCGGCAAAGTCACCGGCGGCGCGATCTACGCCGCCGACGTGCAGGTACCGGACATGCTGCACTGCAAGCTCGTCCACAGCCCCCACGCCCATGCCCGCATCGTCTCGATCGACGCCACGAAGGCGCTGGCGATCGACGGCGTCGAGCGCGTGATCGTGGCTGAGGACTTCGGCCAGGCGGTGAAGGACGGCAGCAACCCTGCCATCGACGCCAGCAACCGCGGCGCGGCACTGCTCGCCCACAAGCAGGCCGTCTTCACCGGCGAACCGGTGGCCGCCGTACTTGCCGAGACCCCGTCCGCGGCCGAGGAGGGCGTCGAGGCGGTGGAGGTCACCTACGAGGTGCTGCCGCACGTGCTGGACCTGGAAGCGGCGATGGAAGACGGCTCGCCGCTCGCCCGTCCGCCGGTCTCCGACATCGACCACAGCGAGGAAGAGGCCCACGTCACGCTCGATGTCGACACGGAGGAGGCCGAGGGCAAGCCGACGAACGTCGCCTCGCACGTCTCGTTCACCCGCGGCGACATCGAGGCCGGCTTCGCCGAATCCGATGTGATCGTCGAGCGCACGTGGCGCTCGGCGTCGATGCACCAGGGCTACATCGAACCGCACGCGACGGTGGCGGACTTCAAGCCGGCCACCGGCGAATTGACGGTCTGGGCCGCGACCCAGGGCCAGTTCATGGTCCGCGACACCATCATGCGCACCCTGAAGTGGCCGGAGACGAAGCTGCGCGTGATCGGCTGCGAACTGGGCGGCGGCTTCGGCGGCAAGATGACGCTGAACAGCCCGCTGGTGGCCGCCCTGAGCGTGATCGCCGGGCGTCCGGTGAAGCTCGTGCTGACCCGTGCCGAGGACATCACCGCGGCGGCGCCCGCCCCGCGCGCCATGATCAACCTCAAGACCGGCATGAAGAAGGACGGTTCGCTCACGGCGATCGAGGCCAGCGTCGTCTACGGCGCGGGCGCCTACCCGGGCGCGCCGGCCGCCGTCGGCGCCCTGCTCGGCACCTCGTTCTACAAGTGGCCGAACCTCAAGGCCGACGGCTACGAGGTGCTGACGAACCACGTCTCCGTCGGCGCCATCCGCGCCCCAGGCACGCACAACGCCATGCACGCCGTCGAGCAGAACATCGACGAGATGGCGCGTCAGCTTGACCTCGACGCCGGCGCGGTGCGCCTGCAGAACGTCTCGCAGACCGGCGACCCGATGGCCTCCGGCCAGGAGTTCACGAAGATCGGACTGGACGAGACCGTCACACAGGCGATCGAGCACCCGCTGTGGAAGAACCGCGAGGCCGCGAAGGCGGAATCGACCGACACGAAGATGGTCGGCGTCGGCCTCGCCATCGGTGGCTGGCTCGGCGGCCTGCAGCCGGCGGCGGCGGAGGTGATGCTCAACAACGACGGCACGGTCAACGCCGTCACCGGCGTGAACGACATCACCGGCACCAACACCTCGTTCGCACAGATCCTGGCGGAAGAGCTAAACATCTCGCTCGACCAGATCAACATCACCACCGGCGACACGAAGACGGCACCGTTCGCCGGCATGTCGGCCGGCTCCAAGACGCTGTTCACCGTCGGCCGCGCGCTCCGTGAGGCGGCGATCGACCTGCGCGAGCAGATGTTCGAGGTAGCCGCCGACCGCCTGGAGGCGAACGAGAACGACCTCGAGTTGAAGGACAACGCGGTGAGCGTGAAGGGCTCACCGGACCAGTCCCTGGGGATGGACCGGCTCGCCTCGATGACCACCGGCTTCGGCGCGCTCTACAAGCCGCTCGTCGGCAGCGGCTCGATCGCGGCGCGCATCCAGGCGCCGGGCTTCACGGCCCAGCTGGTGAAGGTGGAGGTCGACACGGACACCGGAAACGTCGAGCTCAAGGACTTCGCCATCGTCCAGGACGTCGGCTTCGCCATTAACCCGCTCTCGGTCGAGGGACAGATGGAGGGCGGCGCCGTGCAGGGCATGGGCATCGGCCTCTGGGAAGAATACATCTACGACGACGACGGCAAGCTGCGGAACGCCGGCCTGCTGGACTACCGCATGCCGACCGCCGCTGACGTGCCCGACATCGAGTCGCTGATCGTCGAGGTGCCCTCCGAGGACGGCCCGTACGGCGCTCGTGGCGTCGGGGAGCCGTCGATCACCGCCGGCGGCGCGGCCATCGCCAACGCCATCGCCGACGCCATCGGTGCCCGCGTGTCGGAGATCCCGGCCACGCCGGAGCGCGTCCTGCGCGCACTCGGCACCGTCGGCGACGGCGCGGAGGCGGCGGGCAGCTAACCGCTCGCCGCGCGAGAGCGAACAGCGAAGGCGGCGGCCGCGGCGGCCGCCTTCGTCGATCGTGACGGACCATGGAAGTGAGGCGTACGCGATGACCGTCGCCGCCATCGTGCTGGCCGCCGGCGCCTCCACGCGCATGGGCGCATCCAAGCCGCTGCTGCCGTGGGGCGAGACGACGCTGCTGCGCTGGGAACTCGATCAGCTACTGCGCTCCTCGGTCGATCAGATCGTGGTGGTCACCGGCCGGCACGCCGATGACGTGCGCCGTTCGCTCGGCGACGGTGCGCGTTACTGCGTCTTCAACTCGCGCTGGACGCACGGCCGCGCCGGTTCGCTCGCCCGCGGCGCGCAGGCGCTGCTCGCGCTACTGGAGCGCGGGGGGATGCCCGGGGCCCCCGACGCGCCTGAGGCCGTCGTCGTGCTGAACGTCGACCAGCCAACCCGCTACGACATCATCGACGCGCTGGTCCAGGAGCTGCGCGACTGCGGTGCGGACATCGTGCAGCCGGAGTTCCAGGGCAAGGGCGGGCACCCTGTCGTCATCGCCGGCACACTGCTGGCCGAGCTGGCGGAGGTGCAGGAGGAGACGCTGGGGCTGCGCGCCGTGCTCGAACGCCACCCACCCCACACCCTGACGATGGACAACGAACCGGTCGTGCGGATCGACCTCGACACCCCTGACACGTTGGACGAGGCGCGCCGCCTGCTCGGCGTCGGCAGAAGTACCGGCGGCGGCAGCGACAGCGAGGGCAGCAAGGGCGGCGCGCCGCCGCCATGAGCGAGGCGACCGGCCGCCACCCGCATCACGACGTTATCGCCGCGACCATCCGTGACGCCTACCGCCAGTCCGACCCGGTCATGGGCTACCGCGTCGAGCGTCACCCCCTCGGCTGGTTCCAGTTCGCACCGGCGGGTGCGGGATTCGGCACGGTCACGCTCGACGCCGTCGAGCCCGCGGCCATCGCGGGGTTGGCCGCCGCAATCCGCCGCAGCCACGGACAGACGCCGGTCTCCGTGTACGTCGAGGACCGCAACCGCGACGCGGCACTGGGCCCCGCACTGGCCGCGGCGGGCTTCGTGGCGGACGAGCGTAACACCTACTTCGCCTTCGTCGGCGACCTCCCCCCGAAGCCGTCTCGTGCAGAAGCGCTGGCGGGCGTGACCGTCGAGGAGGTGGACGGAGACGGCCTCGAAGCCCTCGAAGCATGGGCGCGTGAAGCTGCAGGGCTTCGCGGATAGCGAAGACGAACCGGACCCCGGGAGGCTCGCGACCGAGCTGGCGCTGCGCCGGGCCGAGAACCGCGGCTCGGGCCGATCCCTGCTCGCCTCTGTCCGCGGCGAGCCCGCCGCCGTGCTCGGCCTCTGGGGCGAGGCGGACTGGGTGATCTTCAACCTCGCGACCCGCCTGCCCTTCCGCCGCCGGCTCGCCGAGCTGCTGCTGGCCGAGGTGCTGCACGAGGCAGCGGACACCCCGGGCTGCCGCGCCGTCGTGATCAATGGCGAGGAAGAGGACTGGCCGCTCAGCTGGTATCGTCGCTACGGCTTCAGCGACGAGGTGTACTGGCGTCGTCGCTACCGCCTGAGTGAAGTTCAGTAGACCGCTGATTCCGCCCGAGACCACCCGACCCGGAGCCACCCAGCCCGAAACCCATCCGACCAGACACCCACCCGACCAGACACGAGGTAACGATGCCCGACCGCACCTTGCAGCTCGACTGCCTCGGATCCGGCAACGCCTTCTCCAACGGTCAGTACTGGAGCAGCTACCTGCTGGAGGGGCGCGTCCTGCTCGACTGTCCACCGCAGACGCTTGTGCACCTGCGCAAGCTCGATGTCGGCGCCAGAGACCTGGACCTCGTGCTGCTGTCGCACCAGCACTCGGACCACATGCTCGGCATCGACCTGCTGCTGCTCGAGGCGGCAATGGGCGAGACCCGGGTCGGCGACGGCACGCTGCCGATCATCGGGCCGCCCGGCATCTACGACCGAGCCCGCGCGATCCTCGGCGAGGCGCCCCGGCTCGGCGACCGTGACGATCCCCACGTGCCGTGGTCGGAGCAAACCGACGGCACCAGCGTCCAGGTCGGCGACATCACGGTGGAGTGCGTGGAAGTCGACCACTTCCCGGACTTCACGGCGCTCGGCTACCGGGTCCACATCGATGGCAAGACCGTCGCCTACACCGGCGACACCAGGCTCTGCGACGCCGTCTACACGCTTGCCGAGGGCGCGGACCTACTGATCGCGGAGTGCGGCGGCGGCCCGCCGCACATGAACTGGGACGACATCTTCACGCTGCGAGAGGCGCTGCCGGCGACGACGGAGATGCTCGTCACCCACTACGATCGCCGCCGCGCCCCGGACGTCTCGGGCACCGCCGGGCTGACCCTGGCGGAGGACTTCGCCCGCTACGAGGTCTAGCGGCCTGATAAGCGAAGTTGTTGAAGTGTATATTCGACGCGGCAGCACAACCGGCCGCCTCGCGCAGACTCACGGGCGCGTGCGGCTGAACTGACTGTTCCCTGCGGCCAGACTCCGCTATATTGCGGCGCGTCGGCGAGTGCCCGGGGGATCGAGGCGAACTTGGCCTACGGCATGGGCATCATGCGGGGGATGATGGTCACCCTGCGTCACATCATCCGACCGCCCATCACCGTCAACTACCCGGAAGTCGAGCGGAACGTCCCGATTCGCGCGCGTACGAACCTGCTGTGGTTCGAGGAACGCTGTACGGGTTGCTCGACGTGCGCACAGGCGTGCCCGGACGGCTGCATCCTGGTGGAGACCGCCCCGCGCGATGACGGCACGATGGAAATCGTGCGCTACGAGATCGATTTCCGCATCTGCATGTACTGCGGCCTCTGCACCGAGGCCTGCCCTTACCAGGCGATCCAGGCCGGCGGCCGCTACGACGACGCCGTCTACGACTTCACCGAGCTCTACCGCAACCGGGGCGCCCTCACCGCCCGAGCGCAGGAGTACCTCGCCGAGCACGACGGGCGCTACCCCAACGGCCAGACGCAGGACGAGAACCCGCTGCTGACCTCGATGCCGACCGCCCGCTCGCGCGTGCCCGTCGCAGGAGCCGCCGGGCCGTTCGGTCCCCAGCACCTCCCCGGCCGCGCGGAGAGGGCCGGCGGCTCAGACGAAGGAGACGGCGCCTAGATGGCGAAGATCACCCTCAACGGCGCGGAGATCGAGGTCGACGAGGGCCGCCAGTTGGTCGAGGTGCTCAAGGAGCAGGGCGTCGCCATCACCAACCTCTGCTACATCGACGGTCTGGAGCCGTACGCCGGCTGCCGCACCTGCCTGGTGAACATCGAGGGCGCGCCCGGCCCGCCCGGCATCCAGCTCTCCTGCACCTCCCGCACCGTCGACGGCATGACCGTCGACACCGAGACGCCGGCGGTCAAGCAGGCACGCCAGCAGGTGATCTCGCTGATCGACGCCAACCACCCCGACCGCTGCCTCACCTGCCACCGCCGCGTGCACTGCATGCCGGGCGACATCTGCCTGCGCGACGACGTCGTCTCACACCGCTGCCTCACCTGCGCGAAGAACTACCGCTGCGAGCTGCAGATCGCCAACGAGATGCTCGACATGGGCGAGTTCGATGAGCCGTGGGTCGGCGAGGAGCGCTCGTACTACGAAACCGCGCCCCCGGAACCCGACCGTGCGAACCCGTACCTGGAGTTCGACCCGCAGATGTGCATCATCTGCACGCGTTGTGTGCGAGCCTGCGCCGACATCCGCCACACTGACGCCATCACGCTGGCCGGCAAGGGCTTCCAAACGCGCATCGCCTTCGGCACCGGCGGCGCGGTGCACGAGTCCGACTGCGATTTCTGCGGCGCCTGCATCGATGTCTGCCCGACGGCGACGCTCATGGAGAAGCCGAACAAGTGGGTCGGCCGGGCCGACGAGTGGGTCTCCTCCGTCTGCAACTCCTGCTCCGTCGGCTGCACGCTCGCCTACGGCACGGCCGGCGGCCGCCCGGTGATCGTGCGACCGGACCGCATCAACCCCGTCAGCCGCGAGCAGATTTGCGTGCGCGGGCGGTTCGGCTACACCGCCGTGCCCGAGCGCGATCGGCTGACACGGTCGCTCGCCCGCCGCGGCAACAACCTGCTGCCAGTGCCGGCCGAGGAGGCCGTCGCCGACGCGGCGCGCATGTTGACCGCGGTCCGCCGCGAGCACGGCTCCGACGCGATCGCGGTGCTCGGCTCGCCGCTCGCGACGAACGAAGAGGCCTACCTGCTCGCTCGCCTGGCGCGCGAGGCGCTGGGCACGCAGCACATCGACTTCTCGCACGGAGCGGTCCATCGAGCCGTCACCGCGGCCTTCCGCGACGGGCTGGGCAGCGAACGGCTGCCCGCCAGCCTGACCGACGTCGAGCAAACGCAGACGATCGTCGTCGTGGGCGGCGACATCGAGCAGTCACACCAGGTGATCTCGCTGCGTGTGAAGGACGCCGTCGTGAAGCGCGGCGCGAAGCTGGTGCTGGTCAGCTCGCGCTGGGGCGAGCTCGTGCCCTTCGCCACCGCCTGGCTCCAGCCCTCGCCCGGCCACGAGGCGGCGACGGTGCAGGCCCTGGCCCGCGCGCTCTCCGACGACCCGGCACTGGCCGGCCAGCCGCCCGCCGGCGTCGACGGCGACGCCCTGGCCACCGCCACGGAGACCGTGCAGGCCATCAGCAGCAACGGTGAGGACGCCGCAGGATTCGCCGTCGTCTTCGCGCCGGACGCCGTCAGCAGCCAGCGTGCCAGCGACCAGGCGCGAGCCAGCGCCAACCTCGCCATCGCGGCACGCGGAGACGAGGCGGCGTCGAGCCTCCACTACCTCCCGACTGACGCCAACGTGCACGGCGTCGCCGACATGGGCGTCGCCCCCGGCGACGGGGCCCGCTCGTTCGCCGAGATCATCGCCGCGGCGCAGGCGGGCGAGGTCCGCGCGCTCGTCATCCACGGCGACAACCCGCTGCTGAACGCCCCCGGCAGCGACGACACCCGGACCGCCCTCGAATCGCTCGATGCCCTCGTCGTGATCGACTCGGTGCGCTCCACCGCCGGCGAGCATGCGGACGTCGTGCTGGCGGAACTGCCGTTCTTCGCACGCACGGGCACGCTCACCAACGCCGACCGAAGGGTGGTACGCAGCTTCGCCGCCGCCGGGCCTCGCGGCGAGGAGCGCCCCGGCATCGAGATCCTCTCCGCGCTCGCCAACGCCCTGGGCGGCATCTTCCGCTACGACGGCGCTGCCGACGTCACGGCGGACATCGCCGAGCACGTGGCAGGCTACGTCCCCTTCCTGCAGGTCGCATCCGGCCGCACACGCGTGCTCGAGGCCGAAGGCGTTGCCGGCACGACGCGACTCCAACCCGTCGCCGCCGCAGGCGCCGACGCTGAGCCGGGTGCGGGCCTGACGGTGCTGACCGGGCGCTCGCTCTTCACATCGTGGGAGGGCGCCTCGATCCGCTCCGAGCAGGCGGACCAGCTGCACCGCGAGGAGAGCGCCGTGATCAACCCGCGCGACGCGGAGGCCGCCGGCGTGCGCGACGGCGACGAGATCGTGCTCAGCGACGGCCGTCACGAGCTGCGCATCGCCGCCCGCTTCGACGACGGCGTCGCGCCGGGTTCGGTCTACGTGCCGCACTACTACGACGCAGGGGCGGTGATGGCCCTCTTCCCGCTCGACGGCGGCACGGCGGCGCCGCGCGTGCAGGTGAGGGCGCTCCAGCCCGCCTGACACCCGCCGTCGCTCCTCGCCGCCCTCCACAGCGCCTTCGAAGAGCCGCTCGCAACCGACGCCGCACAAGGGGCGGGCTCGCGGCCCGGTGCTACGATCGATCCATGCACGCCGTCGCCACCGGTCCGCGCGAACCGTCATGGGTAATGCTGGCGGTGGCACGAGAGGCGGAGACCGCCGAGCGCTGGGCGGATGCGCTCGACCAGCGCGGCATCGACGTCAAAGTTCGCATCGACGACGCCGTCGCGCTGACCAACGGCTCATCGTTCTGGCCGACGGCCAGCCCCGGCGGGCACCGCCTGTTCGCCTACCCGCTTTTCGTGCCAGCCGAGGCCAGGGCGGAGGCCGCTGCGGTGCTCGTGGACGAGGGCTGGGATGGGCGTCACGGGCAGAGCGGCGGCGGCATCGATCCCGGCGTCATCCTGCGCGGCGCGATCGCAGCCAGGCTCGTCGGCGGCGCCGTGGCGGTCGTGCTGATGCTGCGCGGAGGCTGAGACGGTGGCAGAGCTGCGACTCTTCCCGCTCCAGACCGTGCTCTTCCCCGGCATGGCGCTGCCACTCAACATCTTTGAGGACCGCTACCGCCAGCTCGTCTCCGAGTGTGTCGAGGCGTCCGAGCCGTTCGGCGTCGCGCTGATCCGGGAAGGCGAGGAGGTCGGAGAACCGGCCACCCCCCACGAGCTCGGCACGACTGCCCGCATCGAGAGCGTGAAACACGACGAGGAAGGGCACATCCAGCTGCTGGCCACCGGCGAAAAGCGCTTCCGCGTCACCCGCCTCCACCACGACCGGCCCTACCTCTGGGCCGACGTCGAGTACCCGGACGAGGACGGCTCGGATGTGCTCGGGCCGCTACTGGAGCAGGCCCGCGAGCGCTACGCCGTGCTGATGAGACTGCGCCTCGCCTCCGGGGGCGAGTACGTCCGCGACATCCCCACGCCGGACGAGCCGGGCGCGGTCGCCGACGCCGCGGGCGCGGCCGTCACGGCCACCCCCTCGGAGCTGCAGGAGTTGCTCGCGATGCTCGATGTCTCACAGCGGGTGAAGCGCGCCGTGGAGCTGCTCGACCAAGCGGTTCCGCTGGCGCGCCGCCGCGCTCGCACCGCGCGCTATCAGCGCCATGGCGGCCTGGCCAGCCTCAACTGACGCCGCTCGATCAAGGCGAGTGCAGCCTGAGACGGTGCCCCGGGCGCTACGCCAGTTCGTAGCCTGCCTCGACCCACCCGTCGTGGCCACCTTCGACGTTGTAAAGCTCCGTGAGACCGAGCGAGGCCGCGAACTCGGCCGCGACCGCCGACCGCACGCCAGACTTGCAGATGAAGAGGATCGGCTTATCGCGGTCAAGCTCGTCCGCTCGCGGCAGCGTCGCCATGTGCGGGATGCAGACCGAATCTGCGACGTGCCCGCCGGCGTGCTCGTCTTCCTCGCGCGAATCGATCAGCTGCACGCCGCCGCCGTCGATCATTTCCTTCGCTTCGTGCACGTCGATGCGGGTAAAGGGCTCGTCTTCGTTCTTTGCCGCCAACTCGCTATCCTTCACTGCACTCCGCCCCGCCTTCGGCCCGCCGGGGCCAGACTCGGAGCCAGATGATTGAGGTTCGCGATGAGTGTACCAAAGGCCGCGATGCCCCCCGCCGTCGTGCTCGGCATCGACCTGCGCAGCGGACCTCGCTACCCCACCGGCCTGGCCGTGCTCGGCCCCGACCGGCGGCTTCAGCTGATCAAGACCGTCCGCACGAACGAGGAGATTGAGCAGGCGGTCGAGCAGTACCAGCCCGCGATCACCGCCATCGACGCCCCGCTCGGCCTGCCCGAGGGCCGCTGCTGCGCGGACCCCGGCTGCCCCTGCTCCGCTCACGGCATCATGCGAGAGGTGGACCGCGTCTGCGCCGCAGCGGGCTACCGCCCTTTCCCCAGCCTTCTCCCCTCGATGGTGCGCCTCACACTGCGCGGCATCGTGCTCTCCCAGCGCCTGCTCGCGGCCGGGCGCCGCGTGGTCGAGGTCTACCCTGGTATGGCGCAGGACGTGATGGGCATCCCCCGCAAAGGCAAGAGCGTCGACGGGCTCAGGCTCGGCCTCTTCCGCGCCGGCATCCGCGGCATCCCCCGCAAGCGCCGTGTCACCCACGACGAGCTCGACGCGGCCACCTGCGCCCTCGTCGCCCTCATGCACCTCAACGGCGAAACAGAAGTGATGGGCCCCGGCACGCCGCTGCCGCTGGTGTTGCCTGGCCGTGGGCAACTCGATTCTGCCCGCTATCAGACCTGATAGATAGACCTATCTAGTCGTATCTAGTGCCTGTTGACAACTCTGCTTAATCCGGTGATAGTCGCGGCCGTTCTCCTGACCATTGAGCCAGGAGCAGGCGGCGGGATTCATGCATCGCAAGGCAGCATACTTCGCGCTTGTCGCCGCAGCCACCCTGCTCGTTGGGGCGTGTGGGAACGGTGACAAGAAGCCTCTGCATCTTCCGGATGGATCGACAAACTGCGACCGTACAGATGACTCGCATTCAACAGCTCCTGCGGTCAACTCAAGAGAGAGTGGCAGTCTCTGACCGACGTAAGAGCGACGGTTGCCAGCACCAAGATCAGTGACGTAGGCACGCTCTGCACACCTGACGCCACCGCTCGCGAAGCCCCGTTCAGCGTCGCGTACGTAGGTGATGACAGCACATCGGCGGATCCCTCGAAGGAAAAGATCCAGGCCGTACTGGTGGCGCTGGTCGGACTGATGCAGTCGAACGACAGCCTGAAAGCCTTCTGGATGAACGCGGCCTTCTCGGGAGGACTTGCATGGCTCAATGAGTCTCCACCGACATCCACGCTCGGTGCTATGCCCACGTGGGAAGGTGACTCGCCCAGCGACGACGTCCGGAGGATGCTCTCCGAAATCGACCAGAGCCTCACCGAACTCACCGGCCTGCTGGAGCGTTACACCAAATTTCCTGAGCGGCTGGCGGGTCCAAACCTGTCGGAGCCCGGACTGGGCGGGCAGAAGC
>JASLOV010000005.1 GCA_030745285.1 Dehalococcoidia bacterium
ATCTTCGACTGGGGCGGCACGCTCGCGGACTGCGCGATCGTGGAGATGGAAGACCTCTGGCGGCTGGCCGCAGAGCACCTCGCGCCCGGCAACGGCGAACCACTGACGGCGATGCTCGTCGCCGTCGAGCAGGCATTCTGGGATCGCTGCTCCACCGACCAGCGTGCGGGCACGCTCGCCGACCTGCTGGCCGAAGCCACCGCGGCGGCCGGCGTCGATGTCGCCGAGGCGGTGCTGGAGGAGGCGGCGGTGCGCTACCTCGACGCCTGGACGCCCCACATCCGCCACGACCCGGAGGCCGCGCCCGCCATCGCCGCCCTGCGCGAGCGCGGCCTGCGCATCGGGCTGCTCTCGAACACCCACTGGCCGCGCGCCTTCCACGAGCGCTTCCTGGAGCGCGACGGGCTCGACGGGCTGATCGATGCCCGCCTCTACACCAGCGAGATGGAATACATGAAGCCGCACCCCTCGACCTTTCGGGCGGCGCTCGACGCGCTCGACATCGCCGACCCGGCGAGCGTCCTCTTCGTCGGCGACCGGCCCTTCGACGACATCCACGGGGCACGCCGGGCGGGCATGCGGGCCGTGCTCCGCCCCAACGCCGAGGTACCGCCTTTCGGTGTCACCCCCGACGCTCAGATCACCTCGTTGCTCGAACTCCCCGTCCTCGTCGACAGCTGGCGCTAATCGCTGGAGCCGGCGCGCCCGGGGTGCGGGGGCGCCAGCGCTGGCAGGCCGCCGCGCGCGGCGCTAGGGTGACGCGAGGGACTCGAACGCGGAGGTACTGATGGCGGACGCAACCGAATCGCAGCACCCGCTGCTCGTGACGACGGAGTGGCTGGCGCAGCAGGGCGACGGCGGCGGCATCGTGCTGATCGACTGCGGCGAGCTCGTCGCCTACCGGCGCGCCCACATCCCGGGCGCCGTCAGCATCTCCCATCACCCCTACCTGAAGGGCGCGGGGAACTCCAAGCTCGTGATGGAGGCGGACGAGTTCGAGACGCTGGTGCGCAGCCTAGGCGTCTCCAACGACAGCTCCGTCGTGCTCTACGACGACAACTCATCGCTGCATGCCGCACGCGTCTGGTGGGTCTTCGAGCGATTCGGCCACACTGACGTGCGCGTCGTCGACGGTGGCTTCAACGCCTGGCTCGCAGAGGGCCGCCCGATCACCTCGGCGCCGCCTCGCCCGGAGGAGGGCACGTTCACCGCTACCATCGACGACACGCACCTCTGCACGATCGACACCCTGCGCCAGGCGGTCGACGGCGGCAGCGGACTGCAGATCTGGGACACCCGTTCCGACGGCGAGTGGGACGGCTCCAACGACCGCGGCAACAAGCGCACCGGGCGCGTCCCCGGCGCCATCCACCTGGAGTGGCTCAATCTCTTCGAGGGGCCGCCCTCGCGTCGCCTCCGACCGCTGGACGACATCCGGCAGACGCTGGTGGAGGCAGGTCTCAATCCGGAGGCGGAGACCGTCAGTTACTGACAGGGTGGAATCCGCGCGGCAGTTGCCGCGTTTGTGCTCCGCCTGCTGGGCAACGATAACGCCCGCAACTACGACGGCTCCATGGGCGAATGGGCCAACCAGGACGACACGCCGCTGACGCTCGACTGACAAACGGCGAAGAGCCGGCCCAATCCAGCGTCGATTCTGGCCATCGCAGCGCCGCGCACCGCGCCACGCTGTGGCGGTGCACACACCCGACCAATGCTCTCTCTGTTGACTCGCCCCATGGTGACCCGGCGCACAGGCGTTGCGGTGATAATGGTTGGGATGCGCGCCCTGCCCCCTCGGGGCCGACGCGCGCACCGCTGACGGCGAGGCGCCATGACAGACGACAGCACGAAATCGTCATCCACGGAGCACAAGATGTCGCTGCAGCTCGCCACTCCCACACCACCAGCGAGCACCGAACACGGCCCGGCGCAGACGCCCCCGCCGGCCGAGCCGGAGGTGCGCGACGACGCTCCCGATCGGGAGCTCTCGCCCTCGGAGGGCGCAAAGTGGTTCTTCTTCGAGGCGACCGAGAAGCTGGGCATCAACGCCGAAGTGGTCGATCTGCTGGCGGACCCCTGGCGGGAGCTGCACGTCCAGGTCCCCCTGCACACCGAGGACGGGCACCTTGAAGTCTTCTCCGGCTACCGCGTGCAGCACAGCGGTGCGCGCGGACCGTACAAGGGCGGCATCCGCTTCCACCCCCAGGCAAACCTGGACGAGGTGCGCGCGCTGGCCGCGCTGATGACGTGGAAGACCGCCATCGTCGACATTCCGTTCGGCGGCGCCAAGGGCGGCGTGCAGGTCGACCCGCAGGCGCTGACCACCAGCGAGCTGCAGCAGGTCACGCGCGGGTACCTGGAGAACATCGCCCACCTGCTGGGCGTCTACCGCGATGTCCCCGCGCCGGACATGGGCACGAACGCCCAGACGATGGCGTGGATGATGGACGCCTACGGCAAGCATCACGGCCACTCACCCGGGATCGTCACCGGCAAGCCGATCGCCATGGGCGGGTCGTACGGCCGCAATGAGGCCACCGGCCGCGGCGTCGCCTACGTCGTGCGTGACACCCTGGACACGCTGGCCCGCGACCCGGTCAAGACCCGCGTCGCCATCCAGGGCTTCGGCAACGTCGGCTCCTTCACGGCCAAGTTCCTGCACGAGTACGGTTGCCCGGTCGTGGCCGTCTCCGACGTGCACGGGGGCATCTACGACGCGAACGGCCTGAACATCGAGGCCGTGATCGCGTACGTGCAGGAGACCGGCAGCGTCGTTGACATGCCGGGCACCGGCCCGCTTCCCCAGGGCGGTCTCCTCTCCGTCGAGTGCGACGTGCTGATCCCGGCGGCGCTGGGCGAGGCGATCAACGCCTCGAACTGGGAGACCATCCAGGCCCCGCTCATCATCGAGGGTGCGAACCACCCGGTGACACCGTACGCGGACCACCATCTCTCAAAGCAGGGTACCGTGATCGTGCCGGACATCGTCGCCAACGCCGGCGGCGTGCTCGTCTCGTACTTCGAATGGACGCAGAACATCCAGCAGCACCGCTGGTCGTTGGGCGAGGTGAACGGCGAGCTGGAACTGATGCTCTGCGGCGCGTACGACGATGTGCGAAGACGGGCGCACCTCGAGGGCGCCTCGCTCCGGACCACGGCGTTCATGACCGGCGTCGAACGCGTCGTGGAGGCCCTAGAGCTGCGCGGGTTCGTGCCCGAGAACGGCGTCTTCCACGACGACTAGGCACGGGCACCAGCCTGCACGGCTGCCGGCTGTCCGCCGGGTGACAGGGGCGGGGCGTTAGCTGCCGGCGGCCACCGTCGCGCCTCGCGCAATCATCGCCCGACGGCGCTGCTCGGCGCCGGCCGCCACCGCCAGCATCGAGACCGCCAGCGCCACGCCCACCGCGGCCAGCATGTAGAACATCGGCTCCGTGCCGGATCGGTCGGCGACCAGTCCCGCGACCGATCCCGCGAATGAACCGAGCCCGAAGGTCATGAAGAAGCTGATGCCAAAGGCGCGACCGGCGGCCCCCTCCGGCGCATAGTCCGCAATCAAGCCGTTCAGGATCGGCTGCTGGGCAAAGTTCGTCAGCACGAACCCGGCGGAGCAGAGGATCAGGATGACGCCACTGGCCGGCGCCATCAGCGCCAGCATCAGCGGGTTGAGCAGCACGATCGGCAGCGCGGCCCGCTCCACCGGCCAGCGGTCGCTCAGACCGCCCCCGAACAGCTGCCCGGGGATCGCCGTCAGCAGCGCCAGCGTCGCCATCGCCGCCGCCACCGCCTCCGGCGACCAGCCGAAGATCGAGAAGCCGAGATTCTGTTCGAGGTGCGTCCCCAGGAACGTCAGCGAGCCGCGGTAGATGAACCCCATCCCCACGGCGTTGAAGAAGATCAGCAGCAACGGGCGGGCCAGCCAGCGCCGCTGCTCAGGCGGCGACGACCGCGGCAGCCCACCACCGTTGCCCGGCGCGGCCTCGGTCGCCGAAGCGCGCGCCGCAGCGGACTCTTCCCGGGTCGGCGCGATGCGCCAGACCAGCGCCGCCACCACCAGCGCCAGCAGCACCAGCACGAGGTAGGCCGCTCGCCAGCCGAAGAAGAGGGCGATGCCGGTGCCCAGCGCGGGCGCCAGGGAAACCCCCACGTTGCCGGCGATGCCGTGGGCCGCGAAGGCCAAGCCGCGCCGCTGCCGCACCGTCGACACCATCGCCGTGCCCGCCGGGTGGTAGAGCCCGATGGCCGCGCCAAGCAGCGCCAGCGAGACGGCGAGCACGGGCAGCGTCGGCGACGCCGCGACCAGCCCCGCAAAGACCGCGGCGGCGGCCATGCAGCCGGACATCACGGCCCTGGGTCCGAAGCGATCGCTGAGATAGCCGGACGGCAGCGCCGTCACGCCGAACGTGAGGGTGCCGACGTTCGCCACGAGGCCGAGTATCGCGAGGTCCGCCCCGAATTCGAGGCCGATCCGCAGCAGCAACGCCGCGAAGGTCAGCTCCAGGCTGTGCGTCGTGGCGTGCGCCAGCGACGCCGAGAGAATGACGCGCCGTTCCATCTGGACCTCCGGCCGGCCGCCCCGGCCCCTCGCCAGGCGAGGCGTCAGGCTAGCACAGGCCGGGCGGTAGTCCCTTCCCGCGACCGGTCGCCGGTTCGCTCAGGCGTCCGACACCCGCGCCCCCGTCGGCCGGTCCCCGCTCGGCGCTTCGAGGCCGGCGAAGATCGTGCCCGGGGCACGCTCGAAGAGCGAGTCGATGTCCCAGGGGCCGTCGGAGAAGATCTGGCGCTCCGCCGTGATCTCACTGTAGAGCGTGATCTGGTATCCGCTCGCCCCGATCACCCGTCCGGAGATGTTCGCCGCCTCATCGGAGCAGAGGTAGACGACGACCGGCGCGACGTTCTCCGGGGCGCGCTCGCCACCGGCCGCCGACTCGCTCGGGGCGTCGCCCGCGCGCGTCGCGTCGGCGCTGGTCAGCCCGCGGTCGGTCATGCGCGTCGAAGCGCCCGGCGCGATCGCGTTCGAGGTCACGCCGTAGCGCGCGAGCGCGTTGGCGCAAGACTTGGAGAAGCCGATCAGCCCGGCCTTCGCCGCCGCGTAGTTCGGTTGCCCGGCGGAGCCGTTGATGCCGGCGGTGGAACTGAAGTTGATCAGCCGTCCGCCGGCGCGCGTCTGCCGCCAGTGGATCGAGGCGAAGTGCGTCGTGTTGTACGTGCCCTTGAGGTGCACGCGGATCACGTCGTCCCACTCATCCTCGGTCATGTTGAAGATCATGCGTTCGCGCAGGATGCCCGCGACGTTGATCAGGATGTCGAGCTTGCCGTACTCGTCGATCGCCTGCCGCACCAGCGCCTCGGCCTGCCGGTGGTCGGAGACGTCCGCGTGGTTGGACTGCGCCTCGCCGCCCGCCGCCTTGATCGTCGCCACCACGTCGTCCGCCGGAGAGCTGTCGCTCCCCTGCCCGTCGACGGAACCGCCGAAGTCGTTGACGACGACGGAGGCCCCCTCCGCCGCCAGCGCGATCGCGATGCCGCGACCGATTCCCCGACCGGAGCCGGTGACGATCGCTGTCTTCCCTTCAAGATGGTTACCCATCACGTTCCCCCTTCATGCACCCGCCGCTGACGGGCAGCCTTTCGTTCCCATGTGCGATCCCCGGCCGCTACGAACCCCTGTCGATGATGTAGATCATGTTCCCGTCGGGATCATGGAAGCCCCGGTAACGGAACCCGCCGGCCTCGCCCACCGAGTCGTGCACGAAGGCCACGTCTCGCGCCTCCAGTTCGCGTTGCGCTCCCTCGTAGTCGTCGACCTCGAACGCCAGGTGGTCGATGCCGGGAGGGTTGCTGTTCATGTCCGCGTCGCGGCCCGGGGATCCCGAGGCCTCCGTGGTGAAGACGTAGAGCGCGACGTCGCCGAGGGCCGCCGAGAACCCGCCCGCGCCCTCCGACAACGGCCCGGACTCCATGCCGAGCACTCTCGTGTAGAAGTCGTGCGCCCGCGCCAGGTCGGTGACGGCGACGCCGACGTTGTCGAGTCGCTTCAGCATCGGTCCGCCTCCTACAGGCCCTGCTCTTTGCAGACTTCCTCGTCGTACACCACGTTGCCGGTGTACTGCTGCTGGTCCTGCTCGCAAATCCAGACGACGGCCTTGCCCATGAGGTCCGCGCTCTCGAAGTCCAGGTTCGGGTTGTCCGGGTCGTTGCCGGCGTAGAGATTGCCCGGCGTCTTGATCCTTCCCTGCGGCGACAGCACGTTCACGGCGATGTTGTTCTCCTGGAACATCCACGCCTGGCCCTGCGAGAAGCGCTCGATC
>JASLOV010000006.1 GCA_030745285.1 Dehalococcoidia bacterium
CTTCCGAGTCGAGTTCAGCTTCGTCCGGCGCGCCGACGAGCGGGTACGGCTCGCCGCCGATGCAGACCTCGACAGCGCGGGCCGCGACGAGATCGCCGTTCGACTGGCGGGCATGGATTCCCGCAGCCGCCGCGGCCCCTGGACGGCGCAGACGCTGGAGGTGATCGCGGAGCAGCCCCGCGTCGCCGCCTCGAAGCTGGCGCCGCTGCTCGGCATGGAGACCGCACCGTTCAAGGCCAACGTGCGCAAGCTGAAGGCACTGGGCCTCACCATCAGCCACGAGACCGGCTACGAGCTCTCACCCCGCGGACACGCCTTTCACGCGACGCCGCCCGGGCCGCCGGAGCGCTGAGCCACGGGCCGCTCTCGGACAACGCGCCGGCCGATCTGCTGATGGATCGACGCCATGAATCAGAGAGGCGCGGGCGCGGGTCAGCGCCTCGTTGACACTGCCATAGGCCACTGCTAGGTTCGCCTGTGCCCCATTCGACCGGCGTATTTGACGGGGAGGCGGCCGACTTGGACACGCTGTTCGGCAACTACGTCGCCGTCCTGCTCGCTAGCGTCGTGGGATTCATGATGGTCATGAGCGCCCTGCTGGGCTCGCGATTGCTCGCGCCCTTCTCGAAGGAGCGCCAGAAGGGCACAACGTACGAGTGTGGGATGCTGCCGATCCGGCGCGCCTCCACCAACGTCGGGATGCGCTTCTACCTCTACGCCATCATCTTCATCATCTTCGACGTGGAAGCGGTCTTCATCTTCCCGTGGGCACTCTCCTTCGTCGACATGCCGGGCGCCCCCAGCGCGATGGCGTACTGGGAGATGGTCATCTTCGTCGGCATCCTCGGCGTCGGCCTCGCCTACGCATGGAAGAAGGGAGCGCTGCAGTGGCGCTGACCCCAGCTGACACCACCGAGACCGCACCCTCGACGGCCGAGCCGGGCGCGCCCTCCGAGACTCCGATCCCGCTGATCCCGCTCGAACACCCGGCGGAGGCGCCTCGCCTGGCGCCGGTCGAGCAGGTCCCCGGCAAGGCGCTCTACAAGACCGCGCTGCCCGGGGTGATGCAGGTGCCGGCCGATCTCGTGCTCGCGGCCGCTCGCAAATCCTCGCTCTGGCCGATGACGTTCGGCCTCGCCTGCTGTGCGATCGAAATGATCGCCACATACATGGCGCATTACGACCTCGACCGCTTCGGCATCGTGCCCTGGCCCTCGCCGCGACAGTCGGACGTGATGATCGTGGCCGGCACCGTGACCAAGAAGATGGCCCCCTCTGTGAAGCTGCTCTACGAGCAGATGCCGAACCCCAAGTGGGTGATTTCGATGGGCGCCTGCGCCACCAACGGCGGCCCGTACACCCGCTACGACCGGGTCCTCCAGGGGGTCGACAAGATCGTCCCCGTCGACATCTACGTGCCCGGCTGTCCTCCGCGCCCGGAGGCGCTGATGGACGGCTTCGTCGCCCTCCAGGAACTGATCATGGAGGAACGGAAGGGCACCGGCGCGTGACGAACGACGGCGCCAACGGCGACGGTGGCGACACCGAGGCGGACGAAGCGGCCGAACGCGAAGCCGCCCTCGCCCGCACGATCTGGGCCGATGTCGACCGCGCGCTCTCCGGCATCAACGCCAGCCCGGAACCGGGCGCGCTTGACCTGATCGTCACCATTCCGAAGGCGGAGGTCGTACGCGGCCTGCGCGTGCTCAAGGACGATGAGCAGTTGAACTTCGACTACCTCCGCAACCTCACCGCCATTGACCACCAGGCGGACGGCATCACCGTCGTCTACCACCTCTATTCCACCGCCGCGAAGCACAACGTCACCATCAAGGCCGTTCTGCCGAACGGCGACCTCGCCGTCGATACCGCCACCACGGTCTGGAAGGCCGCGAACTGGCTGGAACGCGAGACCGCCGAGATGTTCGGCGTGCGATTCAACGGGCACCCCGACCCGCGCGCCCTGCTGCTGCCCGAGGACATGACCGACACCTTCCCGCTCCGCAAGGACCACCCGCTGGCGGAGATCGAGGCGCTGCAGGGTGAAGGCATGGCGTACGCGGTGGAGGAAGAATGACCACCGAACTCGCCCGCGAGCACGAGTACGAGACTCAAGACATCATGCTCAACATGGGGCCCCAGCACCCGTCCACCCACGGCGTCTTCCGCATGGTCCTGACCATCGACGGCGAGGTCGTGCGCGACGTCGTCCCGTACGTCGGCTACCTCCATCGCGGAGCGGAGAAGCTCTGCGAGACGATGGACTACCGCCAGGGCATCGGCTTCATGGACCGCACGGAGTACCTGGCGGCCTTCAACGCCGAACTCTCCTACGTGCAGGCCGTCGAGCAGGTCGCCGGGCTCGAGGTCCCCGACCGCGCCCAGTGGATCCGCATGATCCTCTGCGAACTGAACCGCCTCTCCAGTCACTTCATGTTCACCGGGGCCTTCGGCACGGACGTCGGCGTCTTCGGCACCGCCTTCACGTTCTCCTTCCGCGAACGGGAGAACGTGCAGGACCTCTTCGAGGAGGTCACCGGCGACCGCATGATGTACGCCTACTTCCGCCCCGGCGGCCTCGCCTGGGAAGTGACCGACAACTTCGAGCAGCGCGTGCATGAGGTGCTGGCGTCCTCCCGCCAGGGCATCAGCGACATGGACGGCCTGCTCAGCGATAACGAGATCTTCCTCGCCCGCACCAAGAACATCGGCATCATCTCCGCCGAAGAGGCGATCGAGTGGGGCATGAGCGGCCCGTCGCTGCGCGCCTCCGGCGTGCCGATGGACATCCGCAAGGACGAGCCCTACCTGAAGTACGGCGAGGTCGACTTCGATGTCGTCACCGGGGAGACGGGCGACGTCTTCGACCGCTTCCGCTGCCGCCTGGATGAGATGCGACAGTCCGTGCGCATCATCGAGCAGTGCCTGCAGCGGCTGGAGCCCGGCCCGATCCTGCCGGACCGCATGCCGCGCATGCTGCGCGTCCCCCCCGGCGAGGCCTACGTCCGCACGGAGGCGCCGCGCGGCGAGTACGGCGTCTATCTGGTGAGCGAGGGCGGCAACCGCCCCTACCGCCTGAAGATCCGCAGCGCCTGCCTCTCCAACCTGCAGGCACTGCGCGACATGGTGATCGGCAACTACATCGCCGACGCCGTCATCATCCTCGGCTCCATCGACATCGTGCTCGGTGAGGTCGACCGCTAGTGAACAACGATCTCTTCGGCTTCGAAATCAACATCTGGCTCGACGCCGCCGCCCGCATGGGTCTGATCACCGGCGTCATGACCGTCGTCGTGATGGGCCTGATCTACATCGAGCGCAAGATTATCGCGCGTTTCCAGATGCGCCTCGGGCCGACCCGCACCGGGCCGATGGGCCTGATGCAGTCGCTCGCGGACGCGCTCAAGCTCGTCGGCAAGGAGGACCTCCGCCCGGCTGGCGCCGACCCCTGGGTCTTCGAGCTTGCCGTCTACTTCGTCTTCGTGCCCGTCTTCATGATGTTCGTCGCCATCCCCTTCGCTCTGAACTGGGAAGTGCGGGTGCTCGAACTCGGCCTCTTCTACGTCGTCGCCGTCTCCTCCATCAACATCGTCGGCTTGGTGATGGCCGGCTGGGCTTCCGACAACCGCTACGCGATGATCGGGGGGCTGCGAGCGGCGGCGCAGGCGATCTCCTACGAGATTCCGCTCGTGCTCGCCCTGCTCGCCGTCGCCATGGTCGCCGGTTCGCTCAACCTCACCGAGATCGTCGCCGGCCAGGGCCGCGTGCCGCTGATCGTCTGGCAGCCGCTGGCCTTCGCCATCTTCTACATCGCCATGCTCGCCGAGATGGGCCGTACGCCCTTCGACATCGCCGTCGGCGAGTCAGAGACCGCCGGCGGACCGCACATCGAGTACAGCGGCATCCGCTGGTCGATGTTCTTCCTGGCCGAGTACGCCGCGCTCTTCCTGCTGTGCCTGATCGCCTCCGCCGTCTTCCTGGGCGGCTGGGCCTGGCCGCTGGGCGAGGACCTGGGGCGCGGCTGGCAGTTCGCCCTCACCGCGATCAAGACCGGCCTGCTGATCTTCTCCGTCTTCTGGGTGCGGGTGACGATGCCGCGTCTGCGCATCGACCAGCTGATGAGCTTCTCCTGGAAGGTGCTGTTGCCGCTCTCCTTCGTGCAGATCCTGGTCAACGGCCTGGTGCTGGTCTACGACTGGCCCGACCTGCTGCTGCTGGCCACCGGCGGCGCCGGCGTCGTGCTGCTCTTCGTCGTCATCGACCGCGGCGTCCGCCGCCCGCGCCCGCGGCCCGCGCCGCTGGCCGCCGCCGAGAGCGAGGCCGTGGCATGAGAGGGCTGCTGAAGAGCATGCTCACGACCGGGTCGACGTTCCTGCGCCGTCCCGTCACCCGCCAGTACCCGGAGAGCCACCGCGCCATCCCGGAGCGCGACCGTGCCTTCCCGCTGCTGCTCTGGGACACCGAGGCCGACGAGCCGTTCTGTACCGGCTGCCACGCCTGCGAGCGCGCCTGTCCCGTCGAGTGCATGACCGTGCTGATGAAGGACAACCCGGCCCACTCCTCGCAGGGCGGCCCGTCCAGCCGCCGCAAGATCATCGACAAGTTCTGGATCGACTACGGCCGGTGCATGCGATGCAACATCTGCGTCGAGGTCTGCAACTTCGACGCGATTGCAATGAACAACACATGGCAGGGTCACGAGATCTCGGTCCACGACCGCAGTGACCTCGTGATGGACCTGCCGCAGCTTCTTGCCCAGCACCAGCAGGGCAAGATCAACGAGTGGGTACCCGAGTAGCGTCCAGCCCCGGCGAT
>JASLOV010000007.1 GCA_030745285.1 Dehalococcoidia bacterium
GCCCTCGACGTACGAGGGGTGGATGGCGGTGCCGACGTCCTGGATCGCGGTGTAGCGCAGGACCTCGACCTTGCCGGTCTCCGGGTCGACCTCGACGTCGACGATATGCGCGGCGAAGGCGGCGCCGACCGAGCCGCCAACGCTGGTGGCGACGACATCGGCACGGCCCTGCAACATCCCGCCGCTGGACGAGAGCTGGCCGGCGATCTCCTTGAGGGTGAACGTCTTGCCATCCGGGCCGTTCAGCACACCATCGTCGTCGTACGCGACGTCGGTGGCATCGACCTCCCAGAGCTGGGCCGCGCGCGCTTCGAGCTGCTTGCGCAGGTCGAGCGCCGCCTGGTGCACCGCCCAGCCGGTGGCGAAGGTGATGCGACTGCCGCCGGTGTTGCCGGTGAAACCGATGGAGTCCGTGTCGGTGACATGGGGGTGCACGTCCTCGTAAGGCATCACCATCGACTCCGCGAACTGCATCGCGAGTGCGGCCCGCTGGCCGCCGATGTCGATGGAGCCGAGCACGAGGCTGACGGAACCGTCGGCGTTGATGTTCGCGTAGGCGCTGGATTCGCCGCCGCCGTTCTGCCAGAAGCCCATGGCGAGTCCGCGGCCGCGGTTCTCGCCCTCCAACTCGGAGCGGTAGTGGGCGCTGGCCTGCACCGCCTCCATCACCGCCTGGTCGCCGATCACGCCGTGTGTGGCCCCATCGGGACGGACGCTGCCGTCGAGCGCGACGTTCTTCATGCGCAGCTCGATCGGATCCATGTCGAGTTCTCGCGCGATCTCGTCCATCACGCACTCGACGGCGAAGCTCCCCTGCGACGCGCCGGGGGCGCGATATGCGGCGACCTTCGGCTTGTTGACGACGACGTCGTAACCCTGCACGCGCAGGTTGGGAACGTCGTAAGGAGTGAGCGCGCAGCGTACACCGCCGGCAACCGGCGCACCGGGGTAGGCGCCGGACTCGTAGGCGAGGTGGACGTCGGCGGCGACGATGGCGCCGTCGCGCGTGACGCCGATCTTGGCTCGCGAGCGGGTGGCCGAAGTGGGGCCGCTGGCCTCGAAGACATCGGCCCGGCTCATCGACATTTGCACCGGCCGCCCGGCCTGCTTCGAGAGCAGGGCCGCGAGCGGTTCGAGGTAGATCGAGTTCTTGCCGCCGAAGCCGCCGCCGATCTCGGTCGGGACGACCTTGACGTCGGAGAGCGGAACCTGCAGCACCTCGGTCAGTTGCTGGCGGGTGCCGAACGCGCCCTGCGAACTGGTCCAGACCGTGAGGCGGCCGTCGTGGTTCCAGAACGCGGTGGCGGAGTGAGGCTCGATGTAGCCCTGGTGGGCCGCGGCAGTCTCGAACTCACGCTCAATCACGATGTCGGCCTGCTCGAAGCCGGCATCGATGTCGCCGCGCACCATCTCGATGTTACGTGCGATGTTGCTGGGGCGGCCGTCGACCGGGTCGAAGAGGCCGGGAACGGCGTCGGCGCGGCCGTCATCGAACAGGATCGGCGCGTCCGGCGCCTCGGCGTCGACGCCGCTGGTCACGGGCTGCAGCAGCTCGTACTCGACCTCGATCAGGTCGAGCGCGTCCTCGGCGAGGTGAGGGTCGGTGGCGCAGAGCGCCGCCACGGCCTGGCCGCGGTAGAGCGCCTTGTTGGAGGCGAGCAGGTGGTCGAGCCGCCACTGCAGCGGCAGTGGCCCGCGGATCGTCGGCACCACGCGGTCGCCGGCTTCCGGCAGGTCGGCGGCGATGATCACGGCGAAGACACCGTCCAGCGCGAGCGCCTTCGAGGCGTCGATCGACTTGATCACGGCGTGGGCGTGGGGGCTGCGAAGCACCCGACCGTGGAGCATCGCCTGCTGGCGGACATCCGCACCGTAGACGGCGCGGCCCGTCACTTTGTCAACGCCGTCCGGCCGTACCGGGCGGGTCCCAACGACGCGTCGCTCGGTCGTGGTACCGGTCGTGCTCTCAACCATTGCTAGGCCCCCTCACTGGATGATGCTGTGTTGCGCATCGTTTCGGCTGCTCCCATCACGGCGCGGATGATCTTGTCGTAGCCGGTGCAGCGGCAGAGATTGCCCGCCAGCCAGAAGCGCACCTCGTGCTCCGTCGGGTCCGGGTTGGTATCGAGCAGCGCCTTGGCGGAGACGAGGAAGCCCGGCGTGCAGATGCCGCACTGTAGCGCGGCCTCCTCCAGGAAGGCGCTCTGCAGCGGGTGCAACTGCTGCGGGCCAAGTTCCAGCCCTTCAACGGTGGTGACGTCCGAGCCCTCGACTTCGGCCGCCATCACCAGGCACGAGTTCACCAGGCGGCCATCGAGCAGCACCGAGCAGGCGCCGCAGTTGCCGTTGTTGCAGCCCTCCTTCGTGCCGGTGAGGCCCGCCCGCTCGCGCAGGGCGTCGAGCAGGCTGTCACGTTCGTCAACGAGCAGTTCGCGCGCCTCGCCGTTGATGCGGGCGCTGACAATCAGGCGGCTCATCGCCGTACCTCCGAGGTGCCCGGGGCCTCCGGGGCCGTCACGCCGGCTCGTGCCGCCGCGTCGCGGATTGTGCGCTCAGTGAGCAGGCCGGCCAGGTGGCGGCGCTGCTTGATCGAGCCGCGCATGTCATCGATCGGGGTGGCGGCCGCGCGGGACGCCGCAGCGGCGGCGGCGATGCTGTCGACCGTCAGCGGGCCACCGGCCAGCGCGGCCGCAGCCGGCTCGACCAGCAGCGGCCTCGGGCCGACGGCGCCGATGGCGATGCGGGCGGAGGCGACGGCGCCGCCAACGAACTGCAGGCTGGTGGCGGCGTTCGCGACCGCGATGTCCATCTCGTTGCGGGGGGTGAAGCGCTGCCATGCCGCTCCGCTGGCGGAGGAGGGGGCCGGGAACTGGATCGAGATCACGAACTCGCCGGCGCCGAGCACGTTCTGGCCGGGGCCGGTGCAGAACTCGTCGACGGGGACGGAGCGCTCGCCGGACGGTCCAACGATGTTGGCGCTGGCATCGAGCACGATCATCGCCGGGATCGAGTCAGCGGCCGGCGAGGAGTTGCAGAGGTTCCCGCCCAGGCTCGCCCGCCCCTGCACCACCGTGCCGCCGATCACCGAGATGGCTTCGACGAGCGCGGGGTAGTGCGTTCGCACATCGTCGTCGCCGTAGATGCGGTAGCAGGGCAGCGCCGCGCCGACGGTGAGGCCGTCCGTGGCGTCGAAGCTGAGCTCAGCGGTCTCCGGCACGTGCTTGACATCAACGAACAGGTCGACATCGAGGCGGCGTTCGCGCGCTGCCACGATCACGTCCGTGCCGCCGGCGAGCACTCGGGCGGCGGGGCCACCTTCGCGGAGCAGTTCGATCGCCTCGTCGATTGACGAGGCCCGTGCGTACTTCAGAGCCTGCAAGTTCGTCTCTCCCGCTGCGCAGAGCAGCATATGGGGGGCTGACCAAGCTGTCAGCTACCGCTGGCGGTGACTGCCGCCGCTCCGCCCGTCCCTGGCGGCCACTGATCTGTCCCTGGCGGCCACAGATATGGCCTCAGGATGCGACTCAGCGTGGAGTCAGGCCGCTCGCCGCGGTCGTAGACGATTCCGACCCTCCGTTCCAAGGCAAGACGGGCACACTGGCACGGCCGGAGAGGGTTTGTTCAGGTTACGGCCATCATGTAAATTGCCCGGCAGTCTGCCTCATTCCGCCGGTGATTCTTTGGAGGGAACCAATGACGCGTTCGCGATTCTTGAGATTCGCGGTTGTAGCGCTCGCCGCCTTCGGTCTCGTGCTGTTCGCATGTAACGACGACGATGACAATAAGGGCAGTGGCATCCTGCAGACCGTGACCGACCGTGGGGAACTGAAGTGCGGGGTGAAGGAGACCCAGCCGGGCTTCGGCTTCCTCTCGCCAGACGGTAGCCGCTCCGGCAACGACGTCGAGTTCTGCCGCGCCGTTGCGGCAGCGGTACTCGGCAACGCCAACAAGGTCGAGTTCGTGCCCGCCAGCGCGCAGGACCGCTTCGAGCTGCTGGCATCGGGTGAAATCGACGTACTGATTCGCACGACGACATGGACGGCGAGCCGAGACGCCGATTTGAAGGGCGACTTCGTTACCACGACTTTCTACGACGGTCAGGGCATGATGGTCTCGTCCGACTCCGGCATCAGCACCCTCGAGGACCTTGCCGGGGCGACGATCTGCGTCACCTCCGGCACCACGACCGAGGGCAACCTGGACGACCAGTTCCAGGCGCGGGGCATCGCCTACACGCCGCTGTCGTTCGAGGATGACGCGCAGATCCAGGCGGCGTTCATCGAAGGACGCTGCGACGGCTGGACGGCTGACAAGTCGAACCTGGCCGGTCAGCGGGCGAACTTCCCGGACAGCGCCGGTGGCTCGGCCGCGCTCACGATTCTTGGCGAGACGCTCTCCAAGGAGCCGCTGGGACCGGTCACGCCGGACAACGACAGTGAGTGGCACGCCGTCGTGCAGTGGGTCGTCTTCGGGATGATCATCGCCGACGAGTTCGACATCACCAGCGAGAACGTCGGCTCGGCCGTCTCCAGCCCGGCCAACCGCAACGTCGCGCGTCTGCTCGGCGTCGGCTTCGACGGAAACGCGCCGGACGACTTCGGTCTCGGCATCCCGCTGGACTTCATGCAGAAGGTGCTGGCGCAGGTCGGCAACTTCAATGAGGTCTACCAGCGGACGCTGACCCCGATCGGCCTCGGCCGTGAGGGCTCGCTGAACGCCTCGTGGCTCAAAGGCGGCGCGATCTACGCGCCCCCGATGAGGTAGCGAACGCGAACCAGCAACAGGCATGACCCCGGGTTGATCGCCCGGGGTCATGTTCATTCTGACCACGTTCACATTAAGGATGTTGAGTGAGGACCAGGGGCGACGATGGCTGCTGAGTCCCTGCGCGGCCGGCGGCTGTGGCGCAGCGGCCGCGCCCGCCGCATGGCGACCCAGGCGGGGTTCTCCGTCCTCCTGCTGATCTTCCTCGCCTACATGGTCGAGCGAGCCTCACACCTCGACCTCGACATCGGATTCATGGACGCCCCGGCGGGCTTCCAGATCAGCCACACCTTCGTCTTTGGCTTCGACAGCGGCGAGAGCCGCCTGGCGGCCTACTTCGTGGCCGTCACGAACACGATTCGGCTCGTGGTCGTCGGCATCCTGCTGGCGACGGTGATCGGGGTGCTGGCCGGGGTCGCGCGGCTCTCCGACAACTGGCTCGTCTCGCGCATCGCCACCGTCTACGTTGAGGTGGTGCGCAATACACCGCTGCTCGTGCAGATCATCTTCTGGTACACCGCCGTCTTCCTGAAGCTCCCCCGCATCGAGGCGGAGCGCAGCCTCTTCGACGTCGCCTTCCTCTCGAACCGCGCGCTGGCGCTCCCCTGGCCGGAGCCGCGAGGCGACTTCTTCACCGCCTGGGTGATCGTGCTCGCGCTGGCGCTGGTCCCCGGCTACTTCGTGCGGCGCATCCGCGCCCGCCGCGAGGCGGAGACCGGCCAGACGATGCGACCGAACCTCTACAGCCTCGGCGTCGTGCTCGGCATCGCCGCCATCGGCTTCCTCGTGCTCGGGCTGCCGGTCGGGATCGACACGCCGACGATCGTCAGCGAGGAGTTCACGAAGGGGTACGTCGGCGGCCTCTCCGTGACGCCGGAGTTCGCCGCGTTGCTGATCGCGCTGGTGATGTACACCGGCTCCTTCATCGCCGAGATCGTGCGCGGCAGCATCCAGGCGCTGCCGCGCGGCCAGACCGAGGCGGCGATGGCCGTCGGGCTGACCGGCTACCAGCGGATCACACTGGTGATTCTGCCGCAGGCGCTGCGGTCGATGATCCCCTCGCTCACGAACGAGTATCTGAACCTCACGAAGAACTCGAGCCTGGCGGCAGCGATCGCCTACGCCGACCTCTTCCAGATCAGCGAGATCATCATCAACAAGGCCGGGCACGCGGTGGTGATGTTCATCATCGTGATCATCACGTACCAGGTGATGAGCTTCACGATCTCCGCCTTCATGGCCTTCATCAACCGCCGCGTCCAGCTGGTGGGGGCGTGACCGTGCAGGCGCAGCTCTCCAGCCTGTCCGGGCCGCTCCTCGCCCGACGCTGGGTGCAGAAGAACCTGTTCAGCAACCGCTGGAACAGTGTGCTCACCGTCATCACGCTGACGCTCTTCGCGGTGATCGCATACAACCTGCTGCGCTTCGTGCTGGTCTCCGCGGAATGGGAGAGCGTCGACGTGAACCGCCGGCTGCTGTTCCTGGCGACGTACCCGTCCGCCGAGGAGTGGCGGCTGTGGCCGCCGCTCTGGCTCTTCTCCGGCGTCGCCGGGCTGGCCTACGCGCTGTGGAGTCGGGTGAGCCGGCGCGAGATCGTGATCCTGGGGGCGTCCGCGGCGTTCATGTTCCTGCTGCTGGCCGAGGGCTCGAACGGCGCGCTGGTGGCCACCGGGACGCTGATCGCCGTCGGGGCCTACGCCGGCGGGCGCAGGCTGCGCGAGACGCGCTACGACACCACCGCGCGGCGGGTGGCGATCGGCGGGGGCGTCGCCGTGCTGCCGCTGGCGCTGATCCTGCTCAATGCCGGCGACGGCGTGCGCACGACGGTGTGGGGCGGCGTGATGCTGAACCTCACGCTCGCCACGGTGGGCATCGGCTTCGGTTTCCCGCTGGGGGTGATGCTGGCGCTCGGCCGGGCCTCATCGCTGCCGGTCGTGCGGCTGGCCTGCGCCGGCTACATCGAGTTCGTGCGCGCCGGCCCGCTGATCCTCTGGCTGGCGATGGCGCGCTTCGTGCTGCCGGACTTCCTGCCCACCGTCGGCGGCCTGGACGAAGTCGACCTGGTGGTGCGCGCGATGATGGTGATGGCCGGGTTCTCCGGCGCCTACATTGCGGAGGTGGTGCGCGGCGGACTGCAGACCATCCCGCGCGGGCAGCGCGAGGCGGCCGACGCGATGGGGCTGAACGCCTTCCAGACGACATGGTACATCGTGCTGCCGCAGGCGCTGCGATCGGTGATCCCGGCGCTCGTGAACCGTTTCGTGAGCCTCTGGAAAGACACATCGCTGGTCGTCGTGCTTGGCTTCGTCGACCTGCTGGGCGCGGCACGGGCGATCTCCGCGCAACCGGACTTCGTCGGCCGCCAGGCGGCGGCGCTGCTGTTCGCGGCGCTGGTGTTCTGGACGGTCGCGTTCACGATGTCGAGACTGAGCCTGCGCATTGAACGCCACCTCGGCGTCGGTGAGCGGTAGGGGGAGCAGCACGATGACGTCGCAACAAACGCAGCCGGCACAGGGTCAGACCCAGAGGACCGGGCGGGACATGATCGTCGTCGAGGGCGTCTCGAAGTGGTTCGATGACTTCCAGGCGCTCCGCGACGTCACCACCACCATGCAGGAACAGGAGGTGGTGGTGGTCTTCGGCCCCTCAGGCTCCGGCAAGTCGACCTTCATTCGCACGCTCAACCGCCTGGAGCAGCACGACGCCGGGCGCATCTTGATCGACGGCATCGAGTTGACCGATGACCTCGCCAACCTGGAAGCGATCCGCTCCGAGGTGGGGATGGTCTTCCAGCAGTTCAACCTCTTCCCGCACCTCACGGTGCAGCGCAACATTACGCTCGCCCCGCAGAAGGTGCGGCACCTCCCGCAGGCGGAAGCCGAGGAGCTGGCGATGCAGCTGCTCGAGCGCGTCGGCATCCCGGAGCAGGCCGACAAGTTCCCGGCCCAGCTCTCCGGCGGTCAGCAGCAGCGCGTCGCAATCGCCCGGGCGCTGGCGATGCAGCCGAAGATCATGCTCTTCGACGAGCCGACATCGGCGCTCGACCCGGAAATGATCAAGGAAGTGCTGGACGTGATGCGCGAGCTGGCCGAGTCCGGCATGACGATGATCGTCGTCACCCACGAGATGGGCTTCGCGCGCGAGGTGGCCGACCGCTTCCTCTTCTTCGATGACGGTCAGATCGTGGAAGAAGGGACGCCGGAGCACTTCTTCACCGACCCGCAGGAAGACCGGACGAAGCTCTTCCTCTCGCAGATCCTGTAGGCCTGCATCTGCGAGCCCCGACGGGCTCTTCAGCCCTTGACCGGCACGCTCGCCGGCCGAACCGCACTGAGCGCACGGCGGGCGGTCAGTGCCTGGAAGATGGCGGCGGAGAGCAGCAGCGCGCCGGCAGCAGCGATGAAGACGCTGCGTTCGCCCCAGACATCAGCCAGCACGCCCCCGCCCAGCGACCCGACGAGCACGCCGAGGCCGAACGACATCGAGTTGAGACTCATCACCGTCGCCATGCCGAGCTCGCGCCCGACCTCGACCGCGAGGGCGCGGGAGGCGACACCCTGGATGGCGCTCCCCAGCCCGGCCCCGAGCGTGAACGCGAGCGCAAGCGGGAGGTACTCGTTCGTGACGGCGAAGGTGGCGTAGCCCGCAGATACCATGACGACGCCGACCAGGATCATCAGTCGCCGGCTGACCCGGTCGGCGACGCGGCCGAAGACCGGTTGCAGCAGACCGGCCGTGAATTCCTGCCCGGCGAGCACCACCCCGACCATGGTTGCCGTCGCGCGGATCTCGCTCTCGAGGTAGACGGCGAGGAAGGAGAAGCCGGCGCCGAAGGCGACCGAATAGCCCAGCCCCACGGCGAACAAACCCTGTAGCACCGGGTGCCGCAGTACCTCGGACCACGGCGCTACCACGGGAGGATCAGCTGCGTCGGGTTCGCCGGCGGTGTCGCCCCCTCGATCCACGGTCACCCGTGTCACGCGAACCGGCAGCAGGACAACGATCACGAGCAGCGCGGCGGCGATCAGCGCCGCCATGAACATGAAGACGGCGTCGAAGCCCCACTGGTCGCGCAGCAGGCCGGAGACCAGCGGCCCCGCGCCGAAACCGAGGAAGTCGAAGAGCCCGTAGACCCCCATGTAGCGCCCCTCGTGGCCGCGCGGCGTGAGGTCGCCGATGTACGCGCTGGCGAGCGAAAAGACGAGCGCGGAGCCGACGCCGGAGAGCACCCGCAACGTGATCGCGACCCAGATATCGGTGGTGAGCAGCCAGCCGATCGCGGCCACGAGGTAGGTGGCGAGGCCGAGCAGGATGAACGGCTTGCGGCCGAAACGGTCGCCGAGGCGCCCGGCGAAGGGGCTGATCAGCACCTGCGTCGCGGCGAAGGCGGAGAACGTGAGCGCGACCTGCGGCCCGGTCGCGCCGAGCGAGCGGGCGTGGACGGGCAGCACCGGCGCGACCACGCCGATGCCCATGGTGGCGGCGAACATCGCAAGCGCGAGAGTGACGAACGGGCGGCTGAACACTCAGGGGCTCCCCAGCAGCCCGCATCATCCACTCGCCGCCCCCAGGGGTCGATGCGCAGGCCCGCCGGAGAGGCTGCCCTCAATGGGCGGCCAGCGCCTATGCTGCGCGCTCGGCTTTCTCGGCACTCTTTGTGCTGGTTCGATTCTGGAGGATGCGATGGACCTGGGACTGAGCGGCAAGGTCGCGATCATCACCGGCGGCAGCGAGGGCATCGGCAAGGCCGCCGCGATCTCGCTCGCAAGCGAGGGCGCGAGGGTCGCGATCTGCGCCCGCACCGCCGAGACGCTTGAGGCCGCGGCCGATGAGGTGCGCGGCGCGGCGGAGGCCGCCGGCAGTGGCGGCGAGGTGCTGGCGATCCCGTGCGACGTCACCGACTCGGACCGCGTCGACGCGATGGTGGCGGAGGTCGCGGCGCAGTGGGGCGGGGTCGACATCCTCGTCAACAACGCGGGCACCTCGTCCGCGCGGCCGTTCGAGCACGTCACGGACGAGATCTGGGACGCCGACATCGACCTCAAGGTCTACGGCGCGATCCGCTGCTCGCGGGCGGTGCTGCCCTTCATGAAGACGGCGGGCGCGGGCCGCATCATCAACATCACGACGCCGGGCGGGAAGGCGTCCGGCGCCTCGTCGCTGCCGACGTCGCTCTCGCGCGCGGCGGGCATCTCGTTGACGAAGGCGCTATCGAAGGAGTACGCGCCGCTCAACATCCTCGTGAACACGGTCTGCATCGGCCTGATCAAGAGCGGGCAGCACGAGCGGCGCTACGAACAGGCCCAGGAGCGAGACCCGTCGGCCACACTCGACGGCTGGTACGAGCGCATGGGCGAGCGGGTGCCGGTCGGCCGCGTCGGCGAGGGTGCCGAGGCCGGCGACGTGATCTGCTTCCTCGCCTCGGATCGGGCCAGCTACGTCACCGGCGCATCCGTGAACATCGACGGCGGAACATCGCCGGTCGTCTAGGCCGGCTGCCTGCCAGGTTCCGCGGCTAGAGTCTCGGCGCCGGCTCGCCGCTCGGACGCTGCGCGGTGGTCTCGCGCGAGGCGTCGATCGCGCCGCAGTCGTGCAGGGCGCTGATCTCGTCCCAGCTGAAGCCGGCCGAGAGCAGGATTTCCTCCGTGTGCATGCCGAGGATCGGTCCCGCCCCCTGCACCCGCGGCGGGGTGGCGCTCATGTGGA
>JASLOV010000008.1 GCA_030745285.1 Dehalococcoidia bacterium
CCTCGTGGGAACGGAGGTTGATCGACCGCGCCTCGTGTGCCCCGCCGATCGGCTTCAGCACGCTGTTCCAGACCTCGCCGTCCGGTCCCACCCGTCTCGGCGCGGCCAGCGAGTACACCAGCAAGTCGATCTTGCCGAAGCGGGCGGCCAGCGCGTCGATCGTCTCTCGCTTCACCTCGGCGGAGAAGGCGTCTCCGTTGATTGTCTCGAGCGTCCGCCCTTGTTCACTTGCAAGCCGGGAGGCCTCCGCCAGGTTGTACCAGCCGGCGCTGCCGCCACGGTCCTCCGTCGACGGCCGCTCGAAACAGACGCCGAGCGTCGCCGCGCCGTAGCCGAAGCAGGCGCTGAGCGTGCTGGCCAGCCCGTAGCCGGTGCTCGACCCGACGACCAGCACGTTGCCGAGGCCCTCGCCGGGCAGTGCCGCCCGGGCGACGGCGACCTGTTCGCGGACGTTCGCAGCACAGCCCTCCGGGTGCGCGTTCGTGGCGATGAAGCCGCGGATGCGTGGCTTCACGACTTGCTCAACCATGCGGAGCCCCTTCGCCCCGAGAGTAGCGCACCGTGCTACGCACTGCCCTTAGTCTCGCAACCTGAGCACGGCCATGAAGGCCTCCTGCGGCACCTGCACCTGGCCGACCATCTTCATCCGCTTCTTGCCGGCCTTCTGCTGCTCCAGCAGCTTGCGCTTGCGGGTGACGTCGCCGCCGTAGCACTTGGCGAGCACGTTCTTGCGCTGCGCTCGCACCGTCTCACGCGCAACGATGCGACCGCCGATGGCGGCCTGGATCGGCACGTCGAAGAGCTGGCGCGGGATCAGTTCGCGCAACGCCGATGTCAGCTGCCGGCCCTTCGCCGCCGCGTCTTCGCGGGGGATGATCGCCGAGAGCGCGTCGACCGGGTCGCCGTTTACCAGCACGTCCAGCCGCGCGACCCTGGCCGGCCGGTGATCCTCGAAGTGGTAGTCAAGCGAGGCGTAGCCCTGGGTGCGCGCCTTCAGCTGATCGTAGAAGTCCACGAGGATCTCCGAGAGCGGGGCAGCGTACTCCGCCAGCACGCGTGAGTCGCCGTCGTCGGCCGCATGGTCCAGATACTCGTGCTTGCGGTACTCGCCCCGGCGCTCCTCGATCAGCCCCATCACCGCGCCCAGGTAACGGGCGGGCACCGTCACGGAGAGGGAGACCCACGGCTCGCGGATCTCGGAGATCTCGTTCGGGGGCGGCAGTTCCGACGGGCTGTCCACCAGCACCTCGGAGCCGTCCGTGCGGGTCACTTCGTACTCGACCGAGGGAGCGGTGGTGATCAGCTCCAGGCCAAACTCGCGCTCCAATCGCTCCTGGATGATCTCCATGTGCAGCAGACCGAGGAAGCCGCAGCGGAAACCGAAGCCGAGCGCGGTCGAACTCTCCGGCTGCCACTGCAACGCCGCGTCGTTGAGGCTGAGGCGCTCCAGAGCCTCGCGCAGCCGGCGGTACGCCTCCGCGTCCGTCGGATAGACGCCGGCGAAGACCATCGGCTTGGCCGGGCGGTAACCCGGCAGCGGCTCCTCGGCGCCTGCCCGGTCGACGGTGACGGTCTCGCCGACGCGGCTTTCGTTCACGCCCTTCAGCCCGGTCGCCACATAGCCGACCTCGCCGGTCTCGAGCGCGCCGAGCGGGCTCAGCTGGGGGCGAAACGTGCCCAGTTCCAGTGGCTCGAAGCGCCGCTGCTGCTGCATCAACCGCAGCGGCCGGCGGCCGTCGATGCGCCCGTCGACGACGCGGACGTAGACGAGCACGCCCTTGTACGGATCGTACTTGGCGTCGAAGACCAGCGCGCGCAGCGGCGCCCGCGGGTCGCCGGCCGGTGGCGGGATATGCTCCACGATGGCATCGAGAATCTCGTTCACGCCGTCGCCGCTCTTGGCGGAGGCGAACAGGATCTGGTCCGGGTCGAAGCCGATGATGTCGATCAGCTGCTGGGCCACCCGCTCCGGTTCGGCCACAGGGAGGTCGATCTTGTTCACCACCGGGATCAGCGTGAGGTCGAGTTCCATCGCCAGGTAGACGTTGGCCAGCGTCTGCGCCTGGATGCCCTGCGCCGCATCGACCACCAGGATCGCCCCCTCGCACGCCGCCAGCGCGCGCGAGACCTCGTACGAGAAGTCGACGTGGCCGGGCGTGTCGATCAGGTTGAGCTGGTACGGCTGTCCGTCGACGGTGTGGCCCATGCGCACCGCCTGGGCCTTGATCGTGATGCCCTTCTCGCGTTCGAGCTCCATCTGGTCGAGCAGCTGGTTCTGCATCGCACGGACGTCGATCGCGTCGGTGGCCTCCAGCATGCGGTCGGCCAGCGTCGACTTGCCGTGATCGATGTGCGCGATGATCGAGAAGTTGCGGATCCGGTTCAGCTCCATCGCATCATCGTAGCGGTGGCCCACGCCAGCGGGCCAGAAGCCCGCCCCCGGAACCCGATCGGCCGGGTGGGGCGCCGGGGCGCGCGAGTGTGCAAAGAAACGAGGGCCCTCATGGGCCCTCGTTCGTTCTCTGACCGGCGCTCCGCGCCCGGGACGGCTAGACGCGGTGGCAGGCAATCCAGTGGTCGGTCGAGGCCGCGCGCCATTCCGGGAGGCGCTCGCGGCACTCGTCGATCACGATCGGACAGCGCGTGCTGAAGACGCAGCCCGGCGGAGGCCGCAGCGGCGACGGCACGTCACCGGTGAGGATGATGCGCTCGCGCGCCCGCTCGACCTCCGGGTCGGTGATCGGCACGGCGGAGAGCAGCGCCTTCGTATACGGGTGGAGCGGATTCTTGTAGAGCTCCAGCGAAGTCGCCAGTTCCATCAATTTGCCCAGGTACATCACCGCCACGCGGTCGGAGATGTGACGCACGACGGCGAGGTCGTGGGCGATGAAGAGGTAGGTGAGGTCGAATTCCTCTTGCAGGTCCTCCATCAAGTTGATGATCTGGGCCTGGATGGAAACGTCGAGCGCAGACACCGGCTCATCCGCGACGATGAAGTCCGGCTCCACCGCCAGCGCCCGGGCGATGCCGATGCGCTGGCGCTGTCCGCCCGAGAACTCGTGCGGGTAGCGGCCGGCGAAGTACGGGTTCAGCCCGACGGCATTCAGGATGTACTCGATGCGCTCTTTGCGCTCCTTGCCCTTGTAGAGCTTGTGGATCACCATCGGCTCGCCGACGATCGCCCCGACGCTCATGCGCGGATTCAGCGACGAGAACGGGTCCTGGAAGATCATCTGCATCTTGCGCCTGAACGAACGTAGCTGGCGGCCCTTGATCGTCGTCAGTTCCTCGCCCTCGAAGCGGACGCTCCCGGCGGTCGGGCGGTGCAGCTGCAGCACCGCGCGACCGGTGGTCGACTTGCCGCAACCGGACTCACCGACGAGGCCGAGGGTTTCACCGCGCCTGACGTAGAAGGAGACGCCGTCCACCGCCTTCACGTCGGCGACCTTGCGCTGAATCAGGAATCCCGCGGTCACCGGGAAGTACATCTCAAGGTCATTGACCTCGACGAGTTTGTCACTGCTGCCGTTGGAGGCGGCAGTGCTGGCCTGGCTGGTCGTGTCAGTCGTCATCGTGTCGTCCCTTCCCTCCGGACCCTAGCCCTGCGCCACGGCGGCTTCGACCTCGGTGGTACGCCCATCCTCGCGGGGGTTTCGCCAGCATGACGCGACGTGGCTTTCCGCCTTCACTTCCAGCGGCGGCGCCTCCGTTGAGCACTTGTCTATGCGCCAGTCGCAGCGCGGCTCGAAGGGGCAGCCCGGGATCGGGTCGATCAGCAGCGGGGGCTGGCCCTCGATCGTGGCCAGCCGAACATGCTCGGTCGCATCCAGTCGTGGCACGGACTCCATCAGTCCGAAGGTGTAGGGGTGGCGGGCGTCCTTGAAGATATCTATCGCGCTGCCCATCTCCACGATCTTGCCGGCGTACATCACGTTCACGCGGTCGGCGTAGCGTGCGACGACTCCGAGGTTGTGTGTGATCACGATGACTGCCGTGCCCAGCTCACTTGCCAGCCGCGCCATGATTTCCAGCACCTGGGCCTGGATCGTGACATCCAGCGCGGTCGTCGGCTCGTCGGCGAGCAACAGCTTGGGGTTGCAGGACAGCGCCATCGCGATCATCACGCGCTGTCGCATGCCGCCGGAGAACTGGTGCGGGTAATCTGCCAGCCGGCCGTCCGGCTCCGGGATGCCGACCATGTCGAGCAGTTCGATCGAACGCGCGTGCGCCTCCGAGTCGGCCAGCCCGAGGTGGAGCTGAATCGCCTCCGCGAGCTGGGCGCCAATCGTCAGCACCGGGTTGAGGGAGGTCATCGGCTCCTGGAAGACCATTGCGATGCGGTTGCCGCGGATGGTGCGCATCTCTGCGTCGCTGATCTGGAGCAGGTCCTGCCCCTCAAAGAGGATCTCCCCCTCCACGATACGACCGGGCGGGTCCGGGATC
>JASLOV010000009.1 GCA_030745285.1 Dehalococcoidia bacterium
AGCTGATCTCCGCGGCGAGGTTCATCAGCACGAAGACGGCGGAGACGATCACGGTCATCGCCAGGATCACGTCGTAGTCGCGGCTCTGTAGCGCCTCGAACATGAAGCGTCCGATGCCGTTGATACCGAACAGCGTCTCCACGAAGAGCGAGCCGCCGAAGACGCCTGTGAGGGCGAAACCGATCACGGTGACGACGGGCAACAGCGAGTTGGGCAGAACGTGACGCAGCGCGACGCGGTACTCGCCGGCCCCCTTCGCGCGCGCCGTCCGCACATAGTCCTCGGTCAGCACCTCGAGCGCGGTGATGCGCACCAATCGCGCAATCCCGGCGAAGCCGCCGATCGTCATCACCAGCAGCGGCAGATAGAGGTGCGGGTCCGGTATCGGCACGGCCACGACGCCGCCGATCCAGTAGATCTCGAAGAGTCCACCCCATCCGCCCACGGGGAGGACATCGAGCTTGAGGGCGAATAACCATAAGAGCGGCGGGATCAGCACGAGCACGGGGATGGCGGTGAGGAAGAGCAGGGACGCGATCACGAAGGGGTCGATCCACGTCCCGTTCGCCCTCGCTGCTAAGAGCCCGAGCGGGATACCGATGGTGAAGACGAGCAGCAGGGCGACGAAGTTGAGCTGGGCCGAGATCCAGAGCTTCGCGCGCAGCAGCTCACCGACGCTGTAGCCCTCCTGCAAGAACGACTGGCCGAAGTCGCCCTGCACCGCCCGTCCAACCCACTTCCAGTACTGCTGCGCGATGTTACCGTCCAGGCCACGCTCGGCGCGCACGCGAGCCAGCACCTCCGGGTCACGGAACTGCCCGGCCGCCACGGTGACGGGGTCGCCCGGGCCGAAACGGGCGATGGCGAATGTGAAGAAGGTGACGATCAGCAGGTGGACGGGCAGCCACATCAGCCGCCGCGCCACATAGACCGTCACTGGGAGTCGCTACCTGTCGACTTCGATGAAGCGCAGCCGCGGAATCACCATCGGGGGCTCAAACCACCCCTCGACGCCGGAGTTGACCACGACGTGCGACTGGGAGAAGTAGAGCGGGATCCAGGCGACATCATCGACGATCAGCCGCTCCGCCTCCTGGTAGAGCTCCAGCCGCACCACCGAGTCGCGCTCCGTGCGGGCCTGGTCCAGCAGCGCGTCGACGGCGGCGTTCTCGTAGCCGACATCGTTCAGCGGCGACTTCGAGTGGAACTTGAGGTCGAGGATGTCCTCCGGGTCGGGATAATCCATAATCCAGCCGGCGTTGAACATCTGCAGCCGGCCCGCGTCCTGGTCATCGAGGAAGGTCGCGAAGTCCGTCTGGCGGATTTCGACCTCGATGCCGAGTTCGTTGCGCCACTGCTCGAGGAACGCCTGGGTGTCGACCCGCGCCTCGGCGCCGCCGCCGACCTCGGTCAGCACGATCGTCGGCAGCCCATCCGCCGAGCCGTAGCTCGATGCGGCCAGCGCCGCGCGCGCCGCGTCGGGGTCGAAGGGGTAGGTCTTGTCGCCCGGCGTGAAGCCCGGCAACTGCGGCGGGAGGATGCCGCTGGCCGGGGCGAGCATGTTGTTGAAGGTCACCTCCGCGATCTTCACGCGGTCGATGGAGAGCGCCAGCGCGCGGCGCACGTCGGCGTCATCGAAGGGCGGCACGTTGGTGTTGAAGGCGATGTACGAGATCGTGAACTGCGGAAACGCTTTGTAGAGCGCGTTGAGGTCACTGCTCGGGTCCCGCGCACGGTCGATGTCGGAGAGGCTGATGAAGGCGACGTCCAGCTCGCCGTTCTCGAAGCGGGTGAGGACCGAGCCGCCGGCGAGCGTGTAGAGCACCTGGTCCACACTCGGCGAGCCGAGGTGGTAGCGGTCGTTGGCCGCCAGCACGATGCGCTCCCCGAGCCGCCACTCGGCCAGGCGATAGGGCCCGGTGCCGTTCGGCCGTCGCGTCCAGTTCCTCGGGTTGGCCTCGATCTGTTGTCGGTCGACGACGAAGGCGGTCGGGTACGTCAGCTTGGAGAGGAAGAGGTCGGGCGGCAGCGGCTCCGTCAGCTTGATCTGGATGGTGCGGTCGTCCACGACGGTCAACCCGCTGACCGGCGGCGCCGACTGCGAGCGGCTGAAGAAGCGCTCCGCCACACCCTCGATGTCGCCGAGGTAGGCCATGGCCGTCGTCGATGGCCGGGTCGCGCCCTCCGGCACCGGAGAGGTCGCCCGCTCGATCGACCAGAGCACGTCGTCCGCGGTGACCCTGCGCCCGGTGTGGAAGGTGATGTCCGGCCGCAGCACGAAGGTGTAGGTGAGGCCGTCTTTGCTCACCGCCCACGACTCCGCGAGGTCGAGGCCCAGGCCGAGCTGCGGGGTGATCGTGAGCAGGCCGCCGAAGATCTCGACGATGTACTCGGCGGAAAGCGAGTCGCCGGCAAGGTGGGGGTCCATCGTCACCGGGTCGCCGCTGGCGAGGCGCAGCCGGTTCGTGATGTCGTCGTCATCGACCGCGCTGGCGGAACTGCCGCCGCCGGAGATGCCGCCGCCACCGCCGCCCGCCTCGTCATCGCCAGAGAGCAGCAGCACGGCGGAGAGCCCGCCGACGACGAGCACGAGCGTGGCGACCACGCCGAGCAGGATCGCGAGTAGACGGTTCTGACTCATGAACGAACTCCGCAGGGGATCGACCGGTGAGGAATCAATCTGTGCCAGGGGTGGGGCGGCGTCTGTAAGTCATGATACCTCAGACTCTCCGGCAACCTCCGCCTCGCGCTCCAGGCTCTCCCGCGCGGAGCCGGCGAGGTCGAGGTGCACATCGCCCAACTGCACGGTGTCGACGGGCGCCGGCGCGCCGGTGAGCATGTCGGTGGCTGACTTCGTCTTCGGGAACGCGATCACCTCGCGGATGTCGCGGTCGCCGGCGAAGAGCGCGACGGTACGGTCCAGGCCCATGGCGATGCCGCCGTGCGGGGGCGCGCCGTAGGTGAAGGCGTCGAGCATGTGGCCGAAGCGCGCCCGCGCCTGCGACTCGTTGATCCCCAGCGTCTTCATCACCTGTAGCTGCACGTCCGGGCGGTGGATACGAACCGACCCGCCACCGATCTCAAAGCCGTTGCAGACGAGGTCGTAGGACTGTGATCTCGCCTTGCCCGGATCGGTCTCAAGCAGCGGCAGATCGTCCCGGAACGGGGCCGTGAAGAGGTGGTGCACGGCGCCCCAGCGCTCACCCTGCTCGTCCCACTCGAACATCGGGAAGTCGGTGACCCACGCGAACTTCAGGGTCGTGTCATCCGCCAGCCCCTGCCCGTCCGCGACGTCGCGGCGCAGCGCGTCGAGCGCCGCCGAGGTGACCGCATCGTCGTCCGCGACGACGAGCAGCATGTCGCCGCGCGACGCGCCGCAGCGACGAGCCAGCTCGATCACCGTGGGCGCGTCGAAGAAGCGCGCGACGGGCGATCGGACGTCGTCGATCGTCAGCGAGTCGAGCGAACCCTCACCCTGGAGGGCGAAGGTGACGAGCCCCTTCGCGCTGGCCTCGCGGGCGATCTCGGTGAGGCGGTCAACCTCGCGACGGGAGGCGCCGGCGCCGCCGGGCACCGCGATGCCGCGCACTCGCCCGCCTTCGGCGACGGCGTTGCGGAAGACCTGGAACTCGCTGCCGGTCACGGCCGCGCTGAGGTCGGCCAGTTCGAGGCCATAGCGCAGGTCCGGCTTGTCGGAGCCATAACGCTCCATCGCCTCGTCGTAAGAGAGGCGAGTGAAGGGCTGGGGCAGGTCGAAGTGCGGCGTCAGCTCCGCGCCGATCGACGTGTACAGCCGTTCCATCAGCTGGATGATGTCTTCCGGCTCCGCGAACGCCATCTCCAGGTCCAGTTGCGTGAACTCCGGCTGGCGGTCGGCCCGGATGTCCTCGTCCCGGAAGCAACGGGCAATCTGGAAGTAGCGCTCGACACCGCCGACGACCAGCAACTGCTTCCACTGCTGGGGGGATTGCGGCAGCGCGTAGAAGTGGCCGGGCTGGACGCGGCTCGGCACCAGGTAGTCGCGCGCGCCCTCGGGCG
>JASLOV010000010.1 GCA_030745285.1 Dehalococcoidia bacterium
AACCAGCTGCGACCGCACAGCGCACTCGGCTACCGTCCACCGGCGCCGGAAGCGGCACCCGAGCCCATCACACCGGGACGGCTCGCACCCGTTCTGGCTCTAACTTAGGAAGTGGTACAAAGACCGCGGGCAGGTCACACGGGGCTGCGGGGCCTTGCGCTGATGACGAAGACCTCCTGCCGCGACTGGCCACGGCGCCTCAGCCTCGGAAGGACGAGCGAGAGCTTACAGTGTGATCGCGACGGGACTCGGTGCAGACAGCTGGTGAGGGACGGGGCTGATGGATGAGCCGCTCTGCGTCTCGATCACGAATATCCCGGACGAATTCCTCTTCCGAGGCTGGCGCAGCGACTTCGAGATCGAGACCGGCGTCACGGTGCAGCCGACTGGCACGAACACGGCGCAGGCGCTGGAGCAATTGAAGGCGGGCCAGTGCGACCTGGCGATCGTTGCCCGGGCGCCGCTCCGCAACGAGCTGCCGCTGGCGGAGTTCGAGCGTGTCGAGCTGGCCTCGGATGACTTCGTGCTGCTGGTGCATGCCGACGACGAGCATCCCGAGGTACGGGCGATCGCTGACGCTCGTGAGGCATTGACGCGCGGCGAGGTTGTCGAGCTGCTGCGTTCGCTGCCGGACCATGAGCTGCTGACGCGTGAGCAGGGCGCGGCCAGCTACACGACGCTGGTGAGCGAGATCCTCCATGACGATGTCACGGAAGGCCGCGTCGGGGCACCGGTGCAAAGCTCCGCGAGAACCAGTCGCACAGCTCAATCATCGGGCTGCTCTGCCAGGGAGGAGGCCGGCTCTCGGTGACGTCCCACGCCGTCAGCGCTACGGCCCTGCGGCCGGACATGCCGCTGGTGGAGATCGAGATCAGCGATAGCGCGCGGCGGTCGATCTTCATGATCCGCCCGGTCGATCGGGCGCGAGACGACGACTCCCCCGTCAGCATGCTCTGGGACTTCTTTCTGCGGCGGCGACATCGAAGGGATGAGTCGACGCGGGGCCTGAGCACGATCCTCTTCACCGACCTGGAGTCATCGACGGAGATGACCGCGCGGGTCGGCGACGAGCGGGCGCAGGAGCTGATCCGCCTGCACAACTCGACCGTGCGGCTGGCGCTGCGCGAGCGCAGCGGCGTGGAGGTAAAGCACACCGGCGACGGCATCATGGCGTCGTTCTCGTCGGCACAGAATGCTGTGGCGGCAGCACTGGGGATTCAGCACGACCTGGCGGGGATGGACGTGCGCGCACGCATCGGCTTGAACGCCGGCGAGCCGATCGCCGAGGACGACGACCTGTTCGGCACCGCGGTGCAGCTTGCCGCGCGTATCACCACCCGCGCGAGACCGGGCCAGGTGCTGGTCTCGGACGTGGTACGTCAGTTGTGCGCGGGCAAGACATTCGAGTTCACTTCGGTCGGCAGCGCCACGCTGAAGGGTTTCGATGAGCCGGTGACGCTGTACGAGGTCCGGGCCACGCAGTAGCGGGTCGCCCGAGGCGGCGTGCCGGCCGCGCCGGCCGCTCCGTCTCCCCTCCCCTACCCCGTGCCGTGTGGCATTCTCTGCGGGTTGCACCGTGTTAGAGGCAAGGAGCCGTTGCATGACGTTGTCGAAGGTGTTGGTGGCCAACCGCGGGGAGATCGCGGTGCGGATCTGCCGCGCTGCCGCGGAACTGGAGATCGCCACCGTCGCCATCTTCTCCGAGGACGACGCCTCCTCGCTCCATGTGCGCAAGGCCGATGAGGCGCACCCGCTTTCCGGCGTGGGAGCGGCGGCGTACCTGGGCATCGAGCAGATCGTGGCTGCGGCGATGGAGAGAGGGTGCGACGGCGTCCACCCGGGATACGGCTTCCTGGCGGAGAACGCCGGCCTCGCCCGCGCCTGTGCGGGGGCAGGGATCACCTTCATTGGGCCGTCGCCCGAATCGCTCGAGCTATTTGGTGACAAGTCGCGAGCGCGTGCACTGGCGGAAGCAGCGGGCGTGCCTGTGCTGGCGGGTAGCGCCGGGGCCGTCAGCCTGGACGAGGCGGCGGCGTTCCTCCGGGGGCTCGGCGCCGGTGGCGCGATGGTGGTGAAGGCGGTCGGCGGCGGCGGCGGCCGTGGTATGCGCGTCGTCTCATCGCCCGTCGATCTGGAGTCAGCCTACGAACGTGCGCGGTCGGAGGCGGGTGCGGCCTTCGGCAACGACGCAGTCTACGTCGAGCAGCTCAGTCCGCGCGCTCGCCACATCGAGGTGCAGGTGATCGGCGACGCGACCGGCGCGATCAGCCAGCTCGGCGAGCGTGAGTGCAGCGTGCAGAGACGGCACCAGAAGGTCGTGGAGATTGCGCCCAGCCCTAGTCTCTCAACGACGCAGCGGGAGGCGATCGCCGACGCCGCCGTGCGAGTGGCGAAGGCGGCGAATTACCAGAGCCTCGGGACGATCGAATTCCTCGTGGAGCTGGAATCGGGAGACCATTTCGCCTTCATCGAGGCGAACGCGCGGTTGCAGGTGGAGCACACCGTCACGGAGGAGGTGACCGGCATCGATCTCGTGCAGGCGCAGCTCCGCGTCGCGGGCGGCGAGACGCTCGCCGACCTGGGGCTTGAGCAGGCCTCGGTGCCGGCGGCGCGGGGGTACGCCATTCAGGCACGCGTCAACGTCGAGCGGATGGAACCTGACGGCAGCGTGCGGCCGGCGGGCGGGCTCCTGGCCACGTTCGAGCCTCCGGCCGGCCCGGGTGTGCGCGTCGATGGCTACGGGTACCAGGGATACGCCACCAACCCGAACTTCGACTCGTTGATCTCGAAGGTCGTGGGGTACTCGACATCCGGGTTCCGCGAGGCCGCCCGTCGCACAGGGCGCGCGCTGGCCGAGTTCGAGATCGGCGGCATCGACACCAACATCCCTTTCCTGCTGAACGTGGTCGAGCACGAGGACTTCCTCGGGGGCACGGTTCATACGCGCTGGGTCGAGGAGGAAGTCGCGACGCTGGCCGCCGCCCGGGACTCGGACACCGAGGCCGTTGCCGGCACGAGCCAGGCCGGCGCGGCGATTGCCGCGCGCGACCCGCTGGCGTCGCTCGAGTACTTCCGCTCGGGCGCGGGCACCCGTGGCGCCGGGTCGAGTGAGCCGCCGGTGGTGGTCGGCCCGCCGAACACGGAGCCGGTGCCGGCTCCGTTGCAGGGCACGGTGACGGAGATCGAGGTGAGCGAGGGCGAGATGGTTCGCGAGGGCCAGCAACTCTTCGTCATGAGCGCGCTGAAGATGGAGCACCTCGTGCACGCCGAGGCCGGCGGGGTGGTCCGGCAGGTCACGGTCTCCGCGGGCGACACCGTGTACGAGGGACATCCGCTCGCCTTCCTGGAGGTGATGGACGCCGGTGAAGCGATAGAGGAGCAATCCGCCGACGTCGATCTCGACTACATCCGGCCGGAATTGCAGGCACTCTTCGATCGCCGCCAGTTCCTGCTCGACGAGAACCGCCCGGAGGCGGTGGAGCGGCGGCACAGCCGCAACCGGCGGACGGTGCGGGAGAACATCGAGCGACTGATCGACGCCGGAACCTGGGTGGAGTACGGCGGGCTGGCGACAGCGGCGCAGCGCCGCCGCCGCTCGGTCGAGGAGCTGATCCGCAAGACGCCGGCGGACGGGCTGGTGGCGGGGATCGGCTCGGTCAACGGCGACCTGTTCGACGAGCAACGGGCGCGCACGATGTTCATCTCCTACGACGACACCGTCTTCGCCGGCACGCAGGGTGGGCGGGGTCACTCCAAGACCGACCGCATGCTGGAGCTGGCGAACGAACTCTCACTGCCGCTGATCTTCCATGCTGAGGGTGCGGGTGGCCGCTCGGGCGACTCGGACGGCGACCCGGCGCGCGGGTTCGGCGGGACGGTGCGGACCTGGGAGCGGCTGGCCGAGCTCAGCGGCAAGGTGCCGATGATTGGCGTCACCGCCGGGTGGTGCTACGCCGGCAACGCGGCAATCATCGGCTGTACCGACATCATCATCGCCACCGAGGACGCGCTGATCGCGATGGGCGGGCCGGCGGTGATCGAAGGCGGCGGCATGGGAGCCTTCCTGCCGGAGGAAGTCGGTGCGATCTCCGACCTGGCGCCGGCCGGATCGGTCGACATCGTGGTGAAGGATCACGATGAGGCGATCGCGACCGCCAAGCAGTGCCTCTCCTACTTCCAGGGCTCGGTCGATGACTGGGAGTGCGCCGACCAGCGACGGCTGCGCCACGTCATCCCCGAGAACCGGCTGCGCAGCTTCGACATTCGCGAACTGATCGAATTGCTCGCCGACAAGGATTCTGTGCTGGAGCTGCGGCCGGAGTTCGGCATCGGCATGGTGACGGCGTTCGTGCGGATCGAGGGCAGGCCGTACGGCCTGACGGCCAACAACAACGCCTACATCGGCGGGGCAATCGACAGCCCCGGGTCGGACAAGGTGGCTCGCTTCTGGCAGCTCTGCGACGCGTGGAACATCCCGATCGTCTCGCTGGTGGACACGCCGGGCATGATGATCGGCCCGGACGTCGAGAAGACAGGGCTGATCCGGCACTGCAGCCGGCTCTTCATCACCGGCGCGAACCTCGAGAGCCCTCGCTTCAGCGTGATTCTGCGCAAGGGGTACGCGCTCGGGTCGCTGGCGCAGCTCACCGGCAGCACACGCGCCCCGGTCTTCACCGTCGCGTGGCCGACGAGCGAGCACGGCGGGATGAACCAGGAAGCAAGCGTCCAGCTCGCCTATCGAGAGCAACTGGCCCAGATCGAGGACATCGAAGAGCGGGCCACCGAGTACGAGCGGTTGCTTGCCGGGGCGTACGAGCGCGGGGGCGCGCTGAACGTCGCCTCGGCGTTCGAGATCGACAATGTGATCGACCCGGCGGAGACCCGGAGCTGGATCGCACAGGGACTGAAGGCGGTGCCGAGCCCCGAGCCATTGCGGCGCGGCCGGCGGCCGTTCCTCGACACCTGGTAGCGGTCCGAGCTCGCTCGGTCAGCCGGCTCGACGGCGCAGGGCGGGCAGCACCTCGGTGGCGTACGCCTCGCGCGCGGGCGGCCGCGTGCTGCCGATCAGGTAGAGGTGGTCGAGCCCGAGGTCGACGAGCGGCTCCAGCCGGGCGATCACTTCATTCGCCGTGCCCGCAACACCGAACCAGTCGAGGAAATCCTCATCGAGGATCTGCGCGTGACCGGCGTCGGGCTGGCCGTGGCTGCGCGTGTCGTAGGCCTCGCGCAGCTGCCGTGAGACGCGCTGCTGCCGCTCCGGCTGATGCTCCAGCGGCGCGTCATCCATCGCGCTGAAGTGGGCGAAGGCGGCGATCGTGCCGCGGATTGCCTCGAGCCCGGCTTGCTTGTCGGAGTCGACCGTCGTGTTGACCGAGACACCGAACTTGATGGTCGACGGGTCCCGGCCGGCCGCCTCCGCGGCGGCGTGCGCCGTTTCCAGCCCCCAGTGAATTCGCTCAGGGTCCGCGCCCACGGTCAGGGAGACGCGGCCGGCCAGCGTCGCCGCCAGCGCGATCGAGCGCGGGCCGGAGCAGACCATGTCGAGCGGGACCGCCGGCAGGTCAAACTGGTCGTGCCAGCGATTGCGGCTGGGGAAGCCGCGCTGGTCCACCTCGCCGCCGGCGAGGTAGGTCCGCACCTGCTCGACGTAGCGCCGGTACGTTGCCATCGGGGCGGGCTTGCGACCGATGTGTCCCATCGAGGAGTCGCCGCGACCGAGGCCGAGGATGGCGCGGCCCCCGGATTCCACCTGGATGCTGAGAATGGCGTTGGCGGTGACGGCCGCGTGTCGCGTGATGGGATTGGTGGCGCTGGTGCCGAGCAGGATCGTGCTCGTGGAGCGGGCGGCGAGCGCGAGCTGGACGAACGGATCGCCGCCCAGGTTCTGGGTGTCCGGGAAACGGACGACGTCGTAACCGTCGGCTTCGGCCTCAGCGGCGGCCGCCGCGCCCCGGCCGGGCTGGGGGAAGGCGACGGTCCCGATCTCGATCGGCGGCATGCAGACGTCCCCTCGCGCGGCTCGGCGGGCTCAGGGAGGAGCCGCCTGCGGGGAACGGTAGCAGGCTCAGGGCTGGTACGCGGTGAGCTTGAAGGCGTCGCCGCTGCGGGAGACGAGGCCGGCCGAGGGTGCGCTGAAGTGCGCACCGAAGACGAGCGTACCGGTGTCCGCGTAGCGGTTCAGCACCTCCAGCCGCGCCCTGCGCGCCGGGGCTTCGTCGCGGTCGAGTGCGGGGCGCGGTTCGGGGAACGCGCATTGCAGCGGACTGTGCAGCACGTCGCCGGTCATCACCGCCGAGGCGCCGGCGGACTCGATGCGCACGGAGATGTGGCCGGGCGTGTGCCCGTGGCTCGGCTCGAACCAGACCTCGTCGCAGATGCGGTGGTCGGTCTTGACGAGGTCGAGCAGCCCGGCATCGCGAATCGGGTACATGCTGTCGTCCAGCAGTTGCTGCGTGGCCGCTTCGCCCTCGAGCGAACTCCAGTACTCCCACTCCGGCCTGGCGCAGAGGTAGCGGGCGTTGGGGAACGCCGGCACCCACTCGCCGTCGACAAGGTGGGTGTTCCAGCCGACGTGGTCGGTGTGGACGTGCGTGCAGACCACAAAGTCGACATCGTCCGGCTCCCCCCCGGCGTCTGCGAGGCGCTGGAGGAACGGCGTATCCAGCATGTTGAAGGCCGGGATGGCGCCACCGCGCGACTTGTCGTTGCCGACGCCGGTGTCCACGAGGATCGTGAGACCGGAGGTGCGCACGACGAAGGTGTGGATGCTCTGGATCAGGTAGCCGTCCTCGTTCGCAAACTGCGGCTTCAGCCAGTCGAACGTCTGCTCAACGGCCTCGCGCGAAGGAGTGGCGTCCGGAAACAGCCAGCGTACCGAGGTCGGCAGCACCAGCTCCTCGGCACGGCTGACGTCGACGTCGCCGACGGAGATCGTGTTGTTGGTGTTATCACTCATCGATAGACCCTCCGGGGCCGGCTACCAGCGGTCCCAGCGCACGATCTCGTCGATCGGGCGGCGGGTGACGGGGCCGAAGTTGCCCATCGGGTACCCCACCGGGATCAGGCAGTACGGCTCGACGTTCTCCGGCAGGCCGAGCACCTCCTTCGCCGTCGGACGGTCGGCCAGCGGCAGCGTCGTCGGGACCGCGCCGAGGCCGAGGGCGCGGGCAGCCAGCAGCAGGTTCTGCACGGCCGGCCAGACCGACCCGCCGGTGCCGACACCGCGGGCGAAGGTGTCGAGTGGGGGCGTTTCGAACTCCAGGCAGGCGATGATGTGGACCGGGACCTCCTGGAGATTGTCGGTGTGCCACTTCGAGGCGGCCTGGCGGCGCGCCATCGCCGGGTCGGTGGCGGGAGCCGGGCTGCCGTAGGCCACGCGCCGCGCCTCGCGGTTGAGGTCGGCCAGCTTCATCTTCTGCTCCGCGTCGCGCACGATGATCCAGCGCGTGTTCTGGCCGTTGCTGGCGGTCGGCGCTTGGTGAGCGGCTTCGATCAGCCGGCGCAGCAGGTCCTCGGGGACGGCATCGGGCTTGATTCGCCGCATGGCGCGGCAATTGAACATGACCTCGAATATCCCCAGCTCATCGGCCATCGAGCGTCCTTTCCCTGCGGTAGTCAGGCTGCAAATAGATCGCATCGTGCATCGCTGGCGCCGGCCGAGGCGCATCGGCGGCCTCGGTCGAGGGTCGGCCCGGGAGTTGACCAGCGGTTCCCGGGCGTTGTAGCACTCTGGCATCGGACCGAATCGACGACGACTGGCCCGCAACCTGCACGCCCTCATTGAGCGTGATGCGTGATGCTCTTCTCTGACCCGTCTGTCGGTCAAGCGGAGGATGCTGCACGAGCGTGCGGGCAGGTGCCGCAGGCGCGCAATTCCGACTGAGCAGCGGAGGAGATCGACGATGACCTGGATGCCCGAGATGGAGGAGCTGGAGCTCAAGCGCGAGCTTGCCAGGCGCATGGGCGGGTCCGAAGGGATCGAGCGCCAGCACGGGCAGGGCCGCCTCACCGTGAGGGAGCGCATCGACCGCCTGCTGGACAGCGAGTCCTTCGAGGAGGTCGGCACCCACAACGGGGTAGCAACGTACGACGACGACGACCGGCTGGTGAGTTACCGTCCCAGTTCGACGCTGCGCGGCTACGGTCGCATCGAGGGCCGCACGGTGATCGTCGAGGGCGGCGACTTCACCATCCGAGGCGGAGCGTCGGACGGCACCATCGGCGAGGGCGGCCGAGGCCGCGTGCTCAACGCTATGGTGGAGGAGATGGGCGTGCCGCTGGTGCGGCTACTCGACGCGGCGGGCGGGAGCGTCCGCAACTACGACCCGAAGACGGCGATCGGCAACGCCCCATCGATCGTCCACCACCGACTCGATGACGCGGGTCCGCCGACCGTGGAGCTCGAGCAGACTGGTGTGCCGGGCAGCTTCGACCTGCCGAAGCACTTCGACCAGTCGAACATCGTGCCCGGATCGCGCAACGACCTGCTCATCGACCTGGCGAAGGGAAATCTGCTCGCGCAGGCGCCGGTGATCTCGGCCGTGCTTGGCTCGGTCGCCGGCGGCCCGGCGGTGTTCGCGGGTGACTGCCACTTCAGCATCATGACGAAGAACAGCGAGACCTTCGTCGGTGGTCCGCCGATGGTTCAGCAGGGCCTCGGCGTGACGATGACGAAGCAGGAGCTGGGCAACTACAAGGTGCAGGCCGAGACCGCGGGCGTGATCCACAACGTCGCCGAGGACGAACAGGACGCCTTCGAGCAGATCCGCCGCTTCCTCTCCTACCTCCCGCCGAATGTCTGGCAGTTGCCTCCGCGCATCGAGCCCGAGGACGACCCGAATCGCCGCGACGAAGAGCTGATGTCGTTCATCCCTCGTGACCGCCACCGCGTGTACGACATCTACAAGCTGATCGAGAAGGTGATGGACAAGGATTCGACCTTCGAGATCTCGCGGCTCTTCGGGCGCTCGATGGTGACGATGCTGGCGCGCATCGACGGCTTCCCGGTGGCGGTGATCGGGAACGACTGCCGCTACTTCGGTGGCGCGATGACGCCGGACGCCTGCATCAAGTTTGAGCACTTCGTCGACTTCGCCAACACCTTCCACCTGCCGATCGTCTACTTCTGCGACGTGCCGGGCTTCATGATCGGGCTGGACTCGGAGAAGCAGGGCATCATCCGCTTCGCGAACCGCGCGATGTTCGCGGCGCGCGAGGCGACGATCCCGTACATCACGATCGTCGTGCGGCGGCTCTACGGCGTCGCCGGCGGCGCGGCAAAGTCGAACGGCATGGGCATCCGCTATGCGTGGCCCTCGGGCGAGTCGGGTTCGCTGGTGGCGGAGGGTGGCGTGCAGGCGGCGTTCCGGCGTGAGATCGAGGCTGCGCCCGACCCCGCCGC
>JASLOV010000011.1 GCA_030745285.1 Dehalococcoidia bacterium
GGCGGTCCGTGTCCAAGCTGCTGGCGGATCGCGCTGATCTCGCCGGCGTGGAGCCAGTAGTGAAAGATATTGCGCGCCAGCCGCGTCCCGAGATTCTCTTGCTCGATCGCGGGATCCGGGGAGACGACAGGTCGTTGCATCTCCGCCTCAGTCGCTCCATCCAGCAGCTTGTCCGCCTCTGCTGCGGCCTCGTGCAAGAGCGCCATGACCTCGCCGAGGGGTGACTGCGACGCCGGCCGTCCGTAGCCGAACCGGCCATACCGCTCGTCCGGCTCCTCACCGCGCGGCCAGGCTACGAAGAACGACCGTTCCTGGTGCGCGAGGTGGCCGACGATCCAGCTGATGCAGTTCATCGGCTCCAGTCGTCGCCGCGCGTCGTCGTCCGAGACCCCGTTCAGCCCCCGCAGGAACTCCGTCCGGGTCAGATGGTGGAGCTGCACGAGCTCGTGCATGCGAACGTCGCTCTGCCCCCTATACGTCGCCGTTGAGCCACGGCCGCCACTCATCCGGCGGCTCGGTCGCCGGGATCGGCGAGAGCGCGCGCATGCGCTCCACGATCGGCGGCAGCTCGTCGAGCAGGCGCTCGATGTCCGCCTCGCCGTTGCCGCGGCCGGCCGTCAGCCGTAGCGATCCGCGCGCCAGCTCCGCCGGCATGCCCATCGCCACCAGCACGTGGCTCGGCTCCACGGACCCCGTCGTGCACGCGGAGCCGGAGGAGGCGGCGATGCCGGCCAGGTCGAGCGCCAGCAAGATCGACTCACCCTCGACGAAGCCGATCACCAGCGAGACGGAGTTCGGCAGCCGCCGGTCGACGTCGAGCGGCCCCGTGATTCCCACCATCGGGATGCGCCGTGGCAGCTCATCGATCAGCCGCCGCTGCAACGCGCGGTCGTGGCCGAGGTCGGCCTCGCGCCGCTCCACGCCGATGCGCACCGCCTCCGCCATACCGGCGATCGCCGCCGTGTTCTCGGTGCCCGCCCGCAGGTCGCGCTCCTGGCCGCCGCCGAGGATCTGCGCGGCCAGCGGCGTGCCGGCGCGGACGTAGAGCGCCCCCGCGCCGCGCGGGCCGTAGAGTTTGTGCGCCGTCATCGTCAGCAGGTCCACCCCCAGCCGGTCGACGTTGACGCCGAGGTGTGCGGCCGACTGCACCGCGTCCGTGTGCACGGCCGTGCGAGGGTTGCGGTCGTGCACGCGGCGCGCGATCTCCGCAACGTCGTTGACCGTCCCCACCTCGTTGTTGGCGTGCATCACCGAGACGAGCACCGTGTCGTCGCGCACCGCCGCCTCGACGGTGGCCGGGTCCACCGCGCCCTCGCGGTCGACGCCCAGCACGGTCACTTCGACGCCTTCGCGCTCCAGCTGCTCCGCCGTGTCCAGCACGGCGTGGTGCTCGCCGGCCGTGGTAACGATGTGGCGGCCCCGCTCGGCGGTCGCATCGACCACGCCCCGCAGCGCCAGGCTGTCCGACTCGGAACCGCCGGAAGTGAAGATCACCTCCTCGCTCTGCGCCCCGATCGCATGCGCGATCGACGCCCGGGCATCCTCCAGCACGCGATAGGCGGTCTGCGCCTCGACGTAGATCGACGACGGGTTGTGCCACTGCTCGCGCAGCAGCGGCAGCATCGCCTCCACCACGCGCCGGTCTGGCGGCGTTGTGGCGGCGTGATCGAGGTAGACGCGGGAGGGGCCGTTCTGCGCTGGCATCGTCCAGACATGGTAGCGGCACGATCATGCGAGGCGCGTGCGACCTGCGGTCAGGCCGCGGTCAGCCCGCGGTCAGACGGCGTCAGGGCAAGCCGGGGTCGAGCAGCATCGAGGGTTTCTCTCATCAGGTGAGAAAAACGTTGACGAGGCGAGCGTCCGATCGCTACGCTCGATGCCGATGGTAGTAACCGGCGGGGGCCGCGTCGAAGGAACCCGCGAAGCGATCCTCGGCATCCTGCGCCGCCGCGACGGAGTCTCCGTCGATGTCTTCGCGGATGAGCTCGGGCTGGCGGGCGCGACCGTGCGACGCCACCTCGATGTGCTGCTGCGCGACGGTCTCGTCTCGGTCGAGCAGGAGCGCGGCCGCACCGGTCGCCCCCGCTACGCCTTCTCGCTGACGGAGAGCGGCGCGGAGCAGTTCCCGCACCACTACGTCCGCCTCACCCACCGCCTGCTCGACGAGATCGTCCAGCTCGACACCGGCGAGACCGAGGGTCGCGACGGCACCGCCCTGGCCGACCTGCTGTTCGACAAGATGTCCGGCCGTCTCGCCGGCGAATACGCCTCGCGCGTTAGCGGCGAGACGCTGGAAGAGCGTGTGCGCTCCGCGGCCGCGCTGCTGGCCGAGGAGGGGCTCGACTTCGACGTCGAGGCCGGCGGCGAAGTGGGCTACGGCGAGGTGGGCGGCAGCGGCATCGTCCTGCTGGGGCGCGGCTGCCCCTGTGCGCGCTTCGCCAGCGGTCGCGACGTCGCCTCGTGCGACCACGACCGCCAGCTGCTCGAGGACGTGATCGGCTCGCCGGTGAGCGCGCTGAAGCGTGCCGATCTGCCCAGCGAGTTCCTCTGCGGCTACCGGGTGGGCGGCTGACCGGCGCCTGTGCGCAGTCGCCTGTGCGGCACGCAAGCGCCTCAGTGAACGAGCGAGCCGGTCGACAATCGGGACAGGAATCAGGACAGGAATTCGACTGACGGTGCCCGCAGGCACTATCATGTCCGCGACCACTCAATCACGGACGCACCGCTGACAGGAGCGACGATGGCGACCGAAATCTTTAACGAGAAGAACGCGACGCAGACGCTGGTGACCCCGGTCCCGACGGCCCCGCTCGTCACGATCACGCCGAAGGCGGCGGAGAAGGCGAAGGCGCTGCTGGTCGAGAAGGGCGAGCCCGACGCCGCGCTGCGCGTCTTCGTCGTCGGTGGTGGCTGCTCCGGCTACCAGTACGGCATGGCCATCGCGGACAGTTCCGACGCGGGCGACGCCCTGATCGAGCAGCACGATGTGCGCATCGTCGTCGACCCCGACTCCCAGGGCCTGATCGGCGGGGCGGAGATCGACTACATCGAGGACCTGATGAAGTCGGGCTTCACCATTCACAACCCGACCGCCGTCTCGTCCTGCGCATGCGGCAACTCGTTCCAGACCGCGGACGGCTCCGGTGCACCTCGGGCCTGCATCTAAGAGCCTGCGTCTAGGCTGCATCTGGCAACGGCCAGCGAGACAACGGGAAAGGGCCTCGCTCAGCGAGGCCCTTGCTGTATCCTGCGGCCCATCGAATCCGATCGACCCGATCGTGCGTCTTCGCGCCGCTGACCTGAGGGGGCCCAGCATGCAGCCATGGATCGCCGTCGGCTCTGCCGACAACTTCGAACACCTGCGCGAGCGAGGCTTTGATGTCTGCGCCTTCAAAGCCTCGCGCCGCAAGCAGTCGGGCTCGATGCAGCCCGGCGACCGCATCGTCTTCTACCTCACCGGCGTCGTGCAGTTCGGCGGCATCGTCGAGGTCACTGGCGAGATGTTCGAGGACACCTCCGACATCGGCCTGCGCTCGGCGGGCAAGCCCGGCGAGGACTACCCCTTCCGTATCGCGACGAAGCCCGTCGTGATCCCGGAGCCCGGCGAGTACATCGAGGTGCGTGAGATCACGGATCTGCTGGACAAGACCCGCAAGCTCGGGCCGAAGAAGCTCGGCATGGCCTTCCGCGGCAACCTGCACCGCATCTCGGACGCCGACTACCGCCAGATCGAGGAGCTGCTGCAGGAACAGATCCCGGCCTGAGGCCGGCGGCTACGTCCCGTCCAGCCCGAGGTTGCTGAACAGCTCTCGCGTCGCCTGCGAGAGGTTCAGTGTGTAGAAGTGCAGGCCGGGCGCGCCGGCCTCGATCAGCTCCCGGGCCAGCCTCGTCGCGAACCCCACTCCGATCGCCCGAGCCGCCGCCCGGTCCTCGCCGGCCGCCTCCAGGTCGGTGGCGAGCGACTGCGGGAACACGCCGCCGGACAGCTCCACCATGCGGCGCACCTGGTTGAGGTTCATCACCGGCAGCACCCCGGCGATGATCGGCGTCTCCACGCCCAGTCGCGCCATGTCATTGACCAGCCCGACGTAGTGGCTCACGTCGAAGACCGCCTGGGTGATGCCGAAGTCGGCGACGCGCAGCTTTGCGGCCTGGTGGGCGCGGTCGTCGGCCGCGGACGCCGCGTGCGGGTGCCCCTCCGGGTGCATCGCCACGCCGACGGCGAAGTTCGTGTGTTCCCGGGCCAGCTCCACGATCTCGATCGCCAGCCGGAAGTCGCCCGGCTCGATCTCCGGCTGGTCGCGTGGCGGATCGCCCCGCAGCGCCAGCAGGTTCTCGAAACCGAGCGCCTGGTAGTCCTTCATGATTCCGACGATGTCGTCTCGCGAGTGTGCGATGCAGGAGAGGTGCGGCATCGTCGTCCAGCCGACCTCGTCCTTCAACCGGCGCACCACCGCGCGTGTCCCCTCGCGCGTCGACCCGGCCGCGCCGTATGTAACGGAGACGAACGACGGGTTGAGCCGCGAGAGGCGGTCGATCACGCGCCAGAACCGCACTTCTGTCTCCTCGTCGCGGGGCGGCCCGAACTCGAACGAGTAGGTGGTACCGCGGGCGAGCAGGTCAGGGATCCGCACGGTGAGCGCCTTCGGGTTGCTGTGCCCGGCCTGCCTGTGGCCGGCGTCGAACGCGAACAGGTTAGCGGACGGGGCTCGATGACCCCAGTAGGGCAGCCACGGGGCGACCCGGGGCGTCAGGGGCGTCAGGACCGTCAGAGGCGCCGTTAGCGGGCGAGCCCGACCGCCTCCGATTGCTCACGCAGGTTGTAGAGCTTCCACATCGCGTCCAGGTCCCGTTCATTGATCTCGCGCACGTACTGTTCGAGCGAGACCGCGCCGCGGAAGGGGTGGAGGCCGCGGTGTTCCCAGGCGTCGCCCGCGGTGCGCAGCGTCCACACTATGTCTTCGCGCATCGTCGCGAAGTCCCACCACAACTCCTCGACCTGGGTCGAGCGGTAATCGTGCTCATCGGGTCCGTGGTGAGCGCGCCGCTCCTCGATGCGGGCGCCGTCGCGCGCCAGTATCGCCCGCACCGCGTGCAGGTCCTCGCGCTCGCTGTCGCGCAG
>JASLOV010000012.1 GCA_030745285.1 Dehalococcoidia bacterium
CGTGGCTTCGGCTTCGTGGAGATGGACGACGCAAACGCCCAGACCGCGATCGACGCCCTTGACGGCATCGACTTCGGTGGTCGTTCGCTGCGTGTCAACGAGGCGCGTCCGCGCGAGCCGCGGCGCTAGTGCGCTAGGCGCCGCCGTTCGCGGCGGCGCCTTCAAGCCATCGCTCGATGAGGTCAGCGATCCCCGATACGTCGTCAGAGGCGTAGCGGGGGTTCTGTTCGACGCGCCGATCGTCGCTGACGACGGCGAGCACCTCTCCGTGCCCGGGCAGCCTCAGTTCGGTGCCATTGCGGTGTATCAACACCGTCGGCAGGTCCGCGTCGTGGAAGCCCTCGATCAGCACGAGGTCGACGGCGGGCGCCGTGATCGCGAGCAGGCTGTCCAGATCAGCGGCGTCTGAGGGCAGGCGGAGCACCGCCTCGTCCTCGAAGAGCCCGCCAACGGCAGCGGCCCCCGCCTCGCGATAGCGCGTCGTGTCCTTGCCCGTACCGTCCGGTGGCGCGGGGTGCCGGATCGCGTGCTTCAGCACGCCGACGCGCAGGCCACGCTCGCGCAGTTCCGCCACCAGGCGCACGCCGAACCAGGTCTTGCCCGCCCCCGACCAACCGGCCAGGCGGATCGCGGGCACGGGATGCCGCGGGTCAGTCATAGTCGCAGTTCACGGAGGTTGTTCGCGGAAGCTGCAGCCATCTCGCGACCAGTGTCGCAGAGGCGGGCGCTAGGCGAATGCGACCGCGGCTCCGCCTCCACGCATCACCGCCCCGGCGCGGCGGCATCGATGGCGTGGAGAAACTTCGAGGCCTCGCGCAGGAACTCGTCGTACGGCCGCAGCCCCTCCGCCTGCCGCACGTCGGCGCGAGCCGTCACCACATCGGCGGGGTCGATCAGGAAGCGGCCGAGCCCGCGCACGAAGTAGGCGGCCGCCAGGTCGTCGCGAACAGCGACGGCGGCCGCCGCGCGCTCGACGAAGATGCGGCCGAGCTCCGCCGCCATCCCCTCGCCCGGCGTCCCGGCCAGCAACGGCCCGCCGCCGGCGAACAGCGTCTCCGGGTCGGATTCGCGGACGAGCTCCAGCAGCGCGTCGTAGTCACCGGCGACAAGCGACGCCAGCGCCGGCACGCCCGGCTCGTCCCGGCCGGCTCCGTCGCGGTACGCAGCGACGTGGAAGTCGATCAGCACACTGTTCCAGGCCACGGCCGGCAGGAAGACACGGAGGCTATCGTCCGCACCGATGATCAGTCGCACGCCGCTGATCTCGAATGCCGCGTCGAGCCAGAGGCCCGCCCTCGCCAGCTCGATCGCCCGGTCGACCGGGGTGCGCAACGCCGGCGGCCCGAAGTCCGGCAGCCGTTCGAGCTGCGCCACGGTCAACCGGGCCCCGTCCCAGCGGTGGATGTCGACGGACGGCTCGATGAAGCAGCCGTCGCAGAGCAGGGTCGTGCTGGTATCGACCACGATGTCGAGCAGCCCGTCGCCGTCGTGATCGACGACAGCGCGCAGCGGCACTGACTCGACGGACAGGTCCGGCGGAACGGCGAAGCGCACAATCAGGTCGAGGCCGTCAAAGGTGAGCAGGCGCAGTCCGCGGCCGGGCTCGGACGAGTCGCCGGTCTGTATCCAGACGCGGTCCGGCGTGATCTCGACCGGCATCGCCCCACGCCAGCGGTCCAGGCGCAGCCGCCGCAACTCGACCCAGCCGCCCTCGGCTTTACGGTAGAGCGAGACGACGCCATCCCCTGCCGTGTCCCCCGCGATGCCCGCGGCGTCGGGCGGGGCGGAGGCGACCAGCCAGAGCCGCTCCTCTCCGGCCGGAACATGAAGCTCGTCGACGGTCGCGCCTTCTCCCAGCTCTCGCACCGCGATCTCGCGCAGGTCGTCGACCGTCGGGGCAGCGGCGACCGGCACGGGCGTCGCGCTTCCCGCCGGGGCCGTCGCTGGCGCCCCGCCACCACCGCCATCGCCACCACCGCCATCCCTGCCACCGCCATCGCCGCCAACGCTGCAGGACACGGCAGATAGCACCCCGGCAAGGGCGAACGAGGACGCGAGGAGCACGAGGGTGCGGGCGCTCACACGGAGACGGGGCTGGAGTGGTGGAGCGTCAGGCGCCACTCGCCGTCCTCCTGCGTGAAGACATTGGTGGCCGTCAACGCGCCGCCGGCCACCAGCTCACGGCAGAGCACATAGGCGACCGTGTCGAGCAGGTGAGCCTCGGCCGCACCCGTGAAGACACGCGGCTGCTCCGGGTTGTCGAGGATCGCGCGCCAGCTCTCCATCACGCACTCGCGTCCCGCCAGAGCGTTCCAGTTCGGATGGACGCAAGCGACGGGCACTTCACGCGCCCAGAGCGCATCCATCGCCCCGAAGTCCTTCGCGTTTAGGGCGGTATAGAACGCGTCGTTTGCCGCCAGCACTGCCTCTGCTGCCGCAGCCAGCCCGGACATGGCGCCCCTCCCCACGCAGGGAGCGATCATACGGCCGGGCCGGATCGATGGGGCGCAGTCCGCGACGAGTTAGTCCTCGGCTGGCTCGTACATCGTGTCGCGGCGGCGCTTGAACGCCTCCCAGCCGCCCTCCTGCAGTTCGTCGAGCACGCCCGCGCGCCCGCCGTCCGAGAGCGACTGGATCGCCTCGTCGTCGCGGTATGCCAGCGCCTCGCGGAACCCGGCGAGGTCGTATGCGCGATTCACCAGCGCCTTGTTCATGCGCACCGTGTCCTGCGGCAACGACGCCAGCTTGCGGGCCATCGCCTCCGCCTCCTCATCGAGGCGGTCCGACGGCACGACGCGGTTGACGAGGCCGAGCCGCTGCGCCTCGCGGGCGTCGAACATCTCGCCCAGCATCATGATCTCCTTCGCCTGCTTCATGCCCACGAGGAAGGGCGTGATCAGGGTTGGGGGCCCGAAGCCGTGGCGAATCTGTATCTCCCCGAACTTCGCATCCTCCGCCGCGATCGTAATGTCGCAGACGCCGGCCAGCTCGCACCCCTGCCCCACCGCGTGGCCACGCACCGCCGCGATCACCGGCTTGGGAAACGACCAGATCTTGAGCTGCACCTCCGTGCCGCCGGGCGCCGGCTCGTCGTCCGGGTAGAGCGACGAATAGAGGTCGCCGCCGGCACAGAACGCCCTGCCCGCACCGCCCAGGATCACCACCTGCACGTCGTCGTCCTCGGCACGTTCGAGCGCGACGTAGAGCAGCCGCTGCACGTTCTTGTTGAGGGCGTTGAGCACCACCGGGCGGTTGAGGGTGATGCGAGCGACACCGTCGGACGCCTCGTAGAGAACATCGTCCGGGCCCGGCGGAGGAATCTCGATGCCGTCGGGGGTGGTCTTGATTTCGGTCATCGTCCGCTCCAGTCGCGCCGGTCAGCGTGACGGGAGCGCGAGGCGAGGGCAAGGCCCGCGGCAAGGGGTGAGAGGAGGGCGGTGGTAAAGGAACCAGTGAGCGGGACTACAGTACGAGCGGCGGATTGCCCCTTGAACTACAAGCGTGCTCGCCGCAGGATTGTTGCAGGCGCCTCACAGACCCCAGACTGATTGAAATGACGGGATGGCACGCCCGTGGCGAGCCGCGTCGTGACGCCGGAACGGATCACCGACACCGGGCCGCGTCACAAGAACCCTCTGATCAAGTACGTCCTGCGCTACAAGTGGCACTACGCGGGCGGCTTCGCCGCGCTCGTCTTCGCCTCAGTCCTCTCGATGCTGCCGCCGCTCGTCCTGAAGATCGCGATCGACGATCTCACCGCCGGCACCACGGTCTCCCGTCTCGCCGCGCTGGGCGGCATCGTCATCGCCATCGCGCTGGTGGAGAGCGCGATCCGCTTCGGCGGGCGGCTGCTGGTCTCCAGCCGCGCACGCTGGATCGAGTACCACCTGCGCGATGACCTGGCGCGCCAGTTCCTGCGGCTGGACCGGAGCTTCTACCTGCGTTCCCGCACCGGCGACCTAATGGCACGCGCCACCAACGACCTCAACTGGATCCGCGACTTCATGGGGCCGACGGTCAACGACATCTGGTTCACCGTCGTGATGCTGACGGTGGGCCTCACCTTCCTGTTCTCGATCGACGTACGCCTGACGTTGCTCTCGATCGTCTACTTCCCGTTCGTGGCGGGGGTCGTGATCTACCTGGAGACGACGCTCGAGGACAAGTTCCGCCTCGTGCAGGAGCAGTTCGGCCACCTCACGAACCGCGCGCAGGAGAACGTCTCCGGCATCCGCGCGATCAAGGCGTACGCCCAGGAAGAGTCCGAGGTCGAGTCGTGGGCGGCGGACAACCGTGAGCTGATGCGGCGCGCCCTCTCGTTCGGCCGCTGGGTCTCGGGATTCTTCCCGATGATGATCCTGGCGACCGGCATCGGCACGGCGCTCGTGATCTGGTTCGGCGGCCGCGACGTCGTGGCTGGGGACATCACGCTCGGGCAGTTCGTGCAGTTCAACGTCATTCTTCGGATGCTGGCCAGCCAGCTCACCGTGCTCGGCTGGGTCGTCTCCGCCTGGCAGCAGTTCATTGCTTCGCTGGGCCGCATCAACGAGATCCTGCGCGAGGAACCCGACATCGACGAGCCCGCCGAACCGCGCGTACTCGATACGATCCGCGGCGATGTCGCCTTCGAGGGCGTCACCTTCGAGCACGACGGCCGGACCGTGCTCGATCGCCTCGACCTGCGCATCGCGGCCGGCTCTACGGTCGCGATCGTCGGTGAGACGGGCGCCGGCAAGACGACGATGGTCGATCTGTTGACCCGGGTCTTCGACCCCTGGGAGGGCCGCGTCACGGTCGACGGGGTGGACGTGCGCGAGCTCTCGCTCCAGCGGCTGCGCGACGCCATCGGCGTGGTGCCGCAGGAGGCGTTCCTGTTCTCCGAGTCGCTGCACGAGAACATCTCGTTCGGGCGCGTCGACCCACCCGCGGACGACGTCGACGAAGCATTAAAGACATCGCAGCTCTCCAATGACCTCGAGCAGCTCGGGGGCGGCCTCGACACGCTGATCGGTGAGCGCGGGGTAACGCTGTCGGGCGGCCAGAAGCAACGCGCGACGCTGGCGCGGGCGCTGCTGAAGCGACCGCCCATCCTCGTGCTCGACGACTCGCTCTCGCATGTCGACACCAACACGGAGGAGGAGATCCTGCGCCGCCTGCGGGTGTTCATGGCGGAGCGCACGACGCTGGTGATCGCGCACCGCAGCTCAACACTCGCGGCCGCGGACCGCATCGTCGTGCTCGAGGACGGAGCGATCGCGGAAGACGGCACCCACGAAGAGCTGCTGGCCGCGGATGGCCGCTACGCCGGCTACTACCGTCGCCAGCTGCTGCGCGAGCAGGCCGCCGCGGAGGAGCGGGAGCTGGCGGTCGAGGACCAGGGCCAGTCAGGCACGGCAGCGGGCGACCGGGCGGACGAGGAAGGAGCGCAGAGCTAATGGCGATGGCCTTCAACGAAGAAGACGAACTGCTCGGCCGGGTCTACGACCGCGCCCTCGCCGCCCGCCTGCTGCGCTATGTGCGTCCCTACCGCAGGGCGGTCTGGATCGCGGTGGTGCTGCTGCTGTTCATCGCCGGCCTCGAACTGGTCGGGCCACTGATCATCCGGGAGGCGATCGACGGTCAGATCGCGCAGGGGCGGACGGACCGGCTGGCGCCGCTCACGGCCGTCTTCGTCGGCAGCCTGGTCCTGCTCTCGGCGCTGAGGTACTCGCAGGAGCTGCTGATGGTCTACGTTGGACAGCGGGTGCTGATGGACATGCGATTGGAGCTGTTCACTCACCTCCAGCGCATGTCGGTCTCGTACTTCGACCGCAACCCGGTGGGGCGGCTGGTGACCCGGCTGACGAACGACACCGCGGCGATCGAGGCCGTGGTCTCGCAGGGGCTGGTCACGATCTTCACGAACCTGCTGATGCTCGTGGCGATCGTCGGCATGATGCTGGTGCTCGACTGGCAGCTGGCGCTGGTGATGTACGCGTTGTTGCCGCCGCTGGTGATCGTCGTCCGCTACTTCGCCGCGAAGCAGCGCGACCTCTTCCGCGAGCAGCGGATGTGGCTGGCGCGCATCAACGCCTACCTCAACGAGACCATCACCGGCATCACCGTCGTGCAGCTCTTCAACCGCGAGCGCGAGAACCTGCGGCGGTTCGATGAGCGCAACCGCGGCCACCTCAGCGCCCACCTGCGCTTCCTGATGTGGTACGCGGTCTTCGAGCCGACCGTGGTGCTGTTCGGCGCGGTGACGACGGCGTCCATCATCTGGTACGGCGGCGGACGGGTGATCGACGCCTCGCTGACGATCGGCACGCTGGTCGCCTTCACCGCATACATGCAGCGCTTCTACTGGCCGCTGCGGGAGATCTCGCAGCGCTACTCGGGCATCCAGCAGGCGATGGCGTCGGCAGAACGTATCTTCGGCATCCTCGACGAGCCGGAGGAGATCATCGACCCGGCCGAGCCGCGGCACCTCACCGACGTGCGCGGCAAGATCGAGTTCCGCGATGTCTGGTTCGCGTACGTGGACGAGAACTGGGTGCTGCGCGACGTCTCGATGGTCGTCGAGCCCGGCGAATCGGTCGCGATCGTCGGCGCGACGGGCGCGGGCAAGTCGACGATGACGGCGTTGCTCAGCCGCTTCTACGACGTGCAACGAGGCCAGATCCTCGTCGACGACGTGCCGATCGACCAGCTCGCGCAGCAGGAGCTGCGCCTCCACGTCGGCATCATGCTGCAGGATCCGTTCGTTTACACCGACACCATCGAGGAGAACATCCGGCTCCGCGACCGCTCGATCAGCCCGGAGCGCGTCCGCGCAGCAGCGGAGCTGATCGGCGCGGACGGCTTCATCGAGCGTCTGCCGGACGGCTACGACACGATGCTCGCCGAACGCGGAGCAAACCTCTCGACCGGCCAGAAGCAGCTGCTGGCCCTGGCGCGCGTTGCCGCCTTCAACCCGGAGATCGTGCTGGTGATGGACGAGGCGACGGCGAGCATCGACCCCGACACGGAGGCGGTGATCCAGCGTGGCATCCACGAGGTGATGTCGGAGCGGACATCGATCGTGATCGCCCACCGCCTGAACACGATCCGGGCGGTCGACCGCATCGTCGTGCTCGAACACGGCGAGGTCGCGGAGGAAGGCACACACGAGCAGCTGCTGGCGCGCGAGGATGGCCACTACGCCCGGCTGTACGAGCTGCAGTACAAGGGCCAGGACGTGGCCCCGGCCTGACGGCCCCGATGCCGAGACCCGGCTGGGCTGGCGGCTGCTCTAGCGGCTGGGCTAGCGGGCAGGTCCTCGCAGGATCGTGCCGCCGTCGACCGGGATGATGACGCCGGTGATGTAACGCGCCTCGTCGGAGACGAGGAAGAGCGCGGTGTTGCCGATGTCCCAGCCGGTGCCTTCGATCTTCAGCAGCGAGGCGTGACGACGGCGGTCGCGCAGCTCGTCGCTCATGCCCGCGGAGTAGACCATCGGCGTGTAGACCGGCCCCGGCGCAATGCAGTTGACGCGGATGCCATCGGGCGCATGGTCCACGGCCATCGCTTGCGTCAGCGCGATCACCGCGCCCTTCGAGGTCGAGTACGAGGTCAGCCCGCGTGGCCGCAGCGCGGAGATCGAGGAGATGTTGACGATCGCCCCTCCGCCACTCTCCTTCATCGCCGGGATGGCGTGCTTGCTGGCGAGCATCATCCCCGTGACGTTGACGCGCATGACCTGTTCCCAGTCCGACTCGTCGACCTCGACGACGCTGCCCCGTCCGCCGATGCCGACGTTGTTGTGGAGGATGTCGAGCCGGTCCCAGCGCGAGACGGCCTCGGCGGCCATCGCGCGGCAGTCTTCATCGGCAGTGACGTCCGCCTGCTGGACCACCGCCTCGCCGCCCTCCTCCTCGATCATCGCCAGCGTCGCCTCGGCAAGTTCGGGTTCGCGGTCAACGAGCAGCACCCGTGCGCCCTCGCGCGCGAACAGCACGGCCGCCGCCCGGCCGTTGCCGATACCGTCTGCCCGGGACCCCGCCCCGGTGACAATCGCGACCTTGCCGGCCAGCCGTTCTCCGGAAGGCATCGCATCCCCCCTCGTCTCAGACCCTCTTGTGCCGGGGCCTCGTATCGGAAGAAGGCCTAGCGCCCGGCCTCCAGCTGTTCCTTCTGCCAGCCGTAGTCAACATCGCCCTCGTAGAACTTCTCCGGGTGTTCGATCGCCCAGAGCTGCTTGCGGATGATGTAGTTATCCGGCTCCAGAGGGAACGCCTGCTTCAGCAGCTCGATCGCGCCGTCGCGTTCGCCGCGGCGCACGGCCGCGCCCGCCTCGCGGAAGAGCCGCAGCGCCTGTTCCGACCACTCGTGCTCCTGGCCGTCCTCCGGGAACTCGGCCGCGTTTGTGTCGAGCCAGCGCTCGACCAGCTCCCGCGTTTCGCCGCGGCGGACCTCGAAGCCCCCGGCGATGGCGCTATCGAGGCGGCCGTCCGCGCTGATCAGGACGCCGTTGGGGATCGCCTTGAAGCCGAAGGCCTCGCCGAGCATGTTCTCCGCATCGAGCACCGTCGGGAAGGCGCCGAGCGTTGGTTCAGCGTAGGGCCGGGGCGCATCCGACCCCTGTGCGTCCATCGCCACGGAGAGGAACGCGAATCCATCGTCGCCGCGCTCTTCCACGAATTGCTGCCAGACCGGCAGCTGTCCGCGGCAGGCTCACCACGAGGCCCACATGAACACAAGCAGCTTCTTGCCGCGGAACGAAGACAGCTCAACCGGGTTACCATCAAGGCCGGGAAGCACGATGTCAGGCACCGTCTCCCCGACTTGCACGAACTTGCTCACACCCAACCTCCTCGGTCGCGGTGAGCCTATCACGGCGAGCCAGACGCCCCGGTCAGCCGGGTGGCGCGGATTCACCTGCGACCGCGGCCGGCCTCGCCTTGAGCGATCGTGAGAGCGAGCGGGACGAGCGCTAGCCGTCCCTCGTCCCGGTACGCGGCGCGCGGGGAGGCCGCCCGCGATGGCGGCTCGCCGGTTACTCGCCCGTGAACTGCGGCGGGCGGCGCTCCGAGAAGCTGAGACGCGACTCCTGCACGTCGTGCGGGGCGCGCCGGGCGAAGTTCAGGCCGAGCGTCTCGTAGCGCAGCGCCTCCTCGAGGCCGACGTTGAGGTTGTGCTGGATCACCCGCTTCGCGCTGCGCATCGCCACCGGCGGCCAGAACGATATCTGGTCCGCCAGCGCCACGGCGTCATCGATCAGGGTGTCGGCCGAGCCCAGCCGATCGAGCAGGCCGATGCGGTAGGCCTCGTCGGCATCGACGTTGCGTGAGGAGAAGATCAGGTCGGTCGCGCGCGAGTAGCCGACGATGCGCGGCAGGAAGAAGCTCATGCCGGAGTCGGGCGAGAGGCTGCGCTCAAGGAAGACCGTCTTGAAGCGAGTGTTCTCGGAGCCGACACGCATGTCGCAGGCGAGCGCCAGGCTCATGCCGGCGCCGGCTGCGGCACCGTTCACCGCCGCGATCGTCGGCTTGGTGAGGTTGTAGATCGACATCGCCTGCTTGCCTACCCAGCCCATCTCGTCCAGGCGCTCGTTCTGCGGGGCCACGCCCTCGTTCGGGCCGGTGCCGCTGGTGAGGTCCGCGCCGGAACAGAAGCCACGCCCGGCGCCGGTGACGACGATGGCGCGCACGTCGTCGTCATCGCCCAGCTCTGCGAAGGCAGCGCGCTGCTCGTTCTGGAGGTCGCGGTTGAGGGCGTTCAGCTTCTCCGGCCGGTTGAGCGTGATCAGGCCGACGTGGCCGCCCTCGCCGGTGCGCTCAACCGTCAACTCGTCGTAGGTCATCGCTTCCCCCTGCCGCCGCCATCGCTTCGTCTGCGCCCGCAAGGATAGCGGCGACGCCGGAGTTGTCGAGGGCGCTTCGGCCCGCGTTCGCCGCCCGAAACCTACTCGCAGGCCGCCGGCAAGTCGCCTATTCGGTGAGCCCGAGGTCACGCAGGAAGGCATCGGTGTTCGGCTCTCGCCCGAGGAAGTCGCGCACGAGCACGTCGCCATCGACGGTCCCGCCTCGCTCCAGGATCAGCCGACGGTAGTCGCCGCCGACTTCGGCATCGTCTAGGCCGGCCTGCTCGAAGCGGGTGAACATGTCGTCGCCGAAAACCTTCGACCACATGTAGCCGTAGTAGCCGGCGTCGTAGCCGAAAAGGTGGCCGAACCCGGCCTGGAAGTGAGTCTCCTCCGGGAACTCGAAGCCGGCGACATCGTGCAGCTCCCGCGCGATCGCGTCCGTGTCCTTCTGCCGCCCGTTCGCGTGGTATGCGAGGTCGATTCGCCCGAAGTAGATCTGGCGCAGCGCGGCGATGCCGGAGCCGACGTTCTTCGCCGCGACGATGCGTTCGACCAGCGCGGCCGGGATCGGCTCGCCGGTCTGGTAGTGGCGAGTGAAGGACTGCAGCAGTGCGGGGTCCCAGCACCAGTGCTCCAGCATCTGCGAGGGCGCCTCAACGAAGTCACGCTCGACGCTGGTGCCCGAGAACCGCCGGAATCGGGACCGTGTCATTACCTGGTGGAGGATGTGGCCGAACTCGTGAAAGAGCGTCACCACCTCCGAGTGGCGCAACAGCGAGGGCGTCTCCTCCGAGGGCTTCGTGAAGTTGGCGACGATGGCGCTGGCTGGCGCACGGTAGCCGCCGTCCGCCAGCCGCCGTCCGCTGCGCAGTGTGAATGCCGCCGCGTGACCGAACTTATCGGGGCGCGGGTGCAAGTCCATGTAGAAGTGGGCCACCGTCTCGCCCCCGTCTTCGACGGCGAAGAGCCGCACGTCCGGGTGCCATGCCTGCCCCTCCGGCTGCGGCACGAAGCGCACGCCGACGAGCCGCTGGTAGGCGTCGAAGAGCCCATCCAGCACAGCCTCGAGCGGGAAGTACTTCGCTACCTCGAACTGGTCGATGTCGTGCTGCTCTCGCAGCACGCGCTGCATGTAGTAGCGCCACTCCCAGATCTCGACGCCATCGGCCTGCTGGCCAAGATGCTCCGCCTTCGAGGCCGAGAGCTCCCTGAGGTCCCGTTCCGCCTTGGGGCGGACGCGCTGCTCTAGGTCGATGAGAAAATCGAGTGCCGCCTGCGGCTCCTTCGCCATCTTCACCTCGAGCACGTAGGCCGCCCACGAGTCGTAGCCGAGCACTGACGCAACTTCGTCGCGCACGGTGATCGCCTCGCCGAGGCTCTCGACGTTCTTGTCGGCCGCCTTGTTGTGGTTCTTGAGGAAGAGCTCGCGTCGCAGGTCGCCGTCATCGGCGGACTCCATGAAGGGATAGAACTCCGGATAGTCGAGCGAGACACGGTAGCGATCCTCGCCGTCGACTGTTTCGCGGCTCAGGCCGGCGACGTACGGGTCGGGCAACCCGGACAGCTCCTCGCGCGTGACGATCACCGCATCCTCGTACTCGTCGATGTTGCGCGAGAAGTCGATGCTGAGCTTGACCAGCCGCTCCTTCAGCTCACGCAGCCGGTCGCGTTGGTCGCGCTCCAGCTCCATGCCATTGCGGCGGAAGTCGCGCAACGAGAATTCGAGCAGCCGCGCTTCGTCGCCGTCGAGTGCCCCTGCTTCGTCTCCGCCAGCGAACTCGCGCAGCGCCTCGTAGACATCCTCGCGGAAGCCGAGGCCGGTACTGTAGGTGTCCAGCTTCTCCTCGTACTCGTGGGCGGTGTCCCGCAATTCCTTCTCGGATGCGACGTAGGCGAGGAACGTGAACCGCCCGTTAGCGTCGCCGAGCGCCTCGCCGACGTCCTCGAGCGGGGCCACCGTGTTCGCGAACGTGCGCTCGCCCGACGGGACCGCGACGAGCGCATCGAGCAGCTCGTCACAGCGCACGATGGCGGCGTCGACGCCCTGGCGGATCGCGTCCACCGTGACGCTCGTGTAGTCGAAGAGCACGTTGCCGGGTGATTCAGCCATTCGATCCTCCGTTGGCTCGAGGTGAGTGCGAGCGTCGATGCGGACGTTGGTGTGAGCGTTGGTGTGAAGGAACGAAGATACCCGCGCTGCGCCCGCGCGTCGCTGCCCGGTTGCTGTCTGGTCGCTGCCTGGTCGCCGCCTAGTCAGTGGGCCAGGCGTCCGCGACGGCCGCGCGCACCTCGCCGAGGCGGGTGAGCGAGGCCAACGTCTTCGGCTGGGCCTGCACGATCGAGCGCATGATCACGTCCGTGTAGCCCAGTTCCGCCAGCTCACGGAAGCGCCCGGCCACGGTATCGATGCTGCCGTAGATCAGCGCGTCCGGGTCGAAGCCGCGGTAGCGACCGGCCACCGGCCCGGCGGTGGGCTCCGCCTCTTCGTCGCTCTCGCCGACGTAGACATCGCGCCGGATCGGGTAGGCCGCCGGCGGGCGGCCATGGGCCTCGCTGCGCTCGCGGTGGAAGCGAGCCAGGTGGCGGGCCTGCTCCATCGTCAGCTCCGGCCCGGCCAGCCAGGCCTCCCCCAGCCGGGAGGCGCGGTCGATCGAGGGCTCGACGCTGCCGCCGATCCAGATGTCGACCGGCTCCGGCGGCAGCGGCGAGATGCTGGCGCCCTCGATGTGGTAGCGGCCGTCGCTGCTCACGGTCTCGCCGGCCAGCAGGCGGCGCACGATGCTCAGGCCCTCCTCGAAGAGCGAGGGGCGGTGCTTGATGTTCGCGCCGATCCCCGCGAACTCCTCGGGCCCGCGCCCGATCGCGCACTGGACGATGAACGGGCCGGTGGCGATCGAGGCCAGCGTCCCCACCTGCTCGGCGATCAGCACCGGGTTCCACATCGGGATCAGGAAGAGCGCGCCGGCCGGGGCGTCGCCCCACTCCGCCAGCAGCCGGCCGAGCATCGGCACGTTCTGGTAGTACGGCACCGGCGTGAGGTGGTGGTCGCCGACGAAAAGCGAGTCGAGCCCGGCGTCGCGCGCCGCGGCGGCACGCTCGATCATCATCCGCGCGCCTGCGCGTACGTCCTCGACCGCGTGCCTACTCGTCAGCGAGACGCCTACCCGCATCGATGCGCCCTTCCCCCACCCAGCACAGCCCGGCACGTGCCCGGCACGGCGCTGCGCCGCGCTATTGTGCGACATCCGGCGCGCCCGGTGCTTGAGCGGTGACCGACGCTACCGCCGATCGCCGCTACCATGAGATCGATGGTCGACGATCTGCTCAACGGCAATCCCTACGGCAACCTCTCGCTCGGACTGGACATTCGCGCGTCACGGGTGCCGCTCGACAACCACCAGCTGGTCGGTGAGCTGTGGGTAGGCGGCAGCTTCACCGCGCTCGGCGAACCGTTCGCCGAAGACGCCGTCGACAACGCCTGGCTCGTCGACTGCGCCGGAGAGTTGCCACGGGAGCTGATGGCTCGGGCCGCCCGCTCCTTCTGGCGGGTGTTCGAGGACATCGAGTGGATCCCGGGGTCGTACGACCGCATCGATGCACTCGCGCAGCAACTGGCCGGCGCCCTGCGCGGCAACGCGGACGCGCTGACAGGCGACCAGCCGGAGGGGGGTTCGGGCGGTGCCTCAGCGGACGCCCAACCACCAGAGCGCGTCTATGTCTTCTGCAAGCAGGGATTCAATCGCTCCGGACTGCTCACGGGGCGCATCCTTCGAGCGCTCGGAACGCCGCCGCAGGACGCCGTCACACAGCTTCGCGAACTGCGTCCCGGCGCACTGACCAACGAGACGTTCGTCGACCTGATCCACCGCTAGCTGCGGGCTCGACCTCCGGCTCAGTGCGGCACGTTCGAAGGTCACATGCAATGCCGCGCCAGTTGTAGTACATTCGGCGCGCTCGAAGCGCGATGAGCGGGCGTCGTGTTCGCCACACCGTCGAGCGCACGGGAACAGGCCCGGAACGGGCATGGGGGTGAACATGGGTAAGGAACTTCGAAACGTAGTGATCGTGGACGCGGCGCGCTCCGCCTTTGCGCGCGGCGCACGCGGCAAGCTCGTTGCCACCCGGCTGGACGACGCCGGGGCGACCGTACTGCGCGAGATGCTGGACCGTAATCCCAAGATCCAGCCGCACATGGTCGAAGACATTGGCATGGGCCAGGTTGGCCAGGCGTCAGAGCTGGCCGGCATCGGCGCGGACGCGGTGAAGAAGCTCGCGGGCCTCCCGCAGGAGACCTCGACCTTCCAGACCAACCGCCAGTGCGGCTCCAGCATGGAGACCCTGCACCGCATCGCTCAGAGCATCATGGTCGGCGCGATCGACTGTGGCGTCTCGCTGGGTGCGGAGCGCATGGGCCGCCAGCTGGGCGGCGGCGGTCGCGGCAATCAAGACCGCAACCGCAATGAGGTCCACAACGAGAAGCTGCTGCAGACGAGCGACCTCCAGCGCGCCCCGGCTCCGAACCACGGCGACGTGTTCTCGGTGCCGTTCCCGGACGCGATTCTGGACCAGCCGACGAACGCGTCGATGCTCCAGACCGCTCAGAACGTCGCGGAGGCCTACGGCCTGTCGCGAGCTGAGCAGGACGAGTTCGCCGTCGAGAGCCACCGCAAGTACGGCGTGGCCTTCGACAAGGGCGTCTACGGCGACGAGATCATCCCGCTTGAGGTTGAGACGCCGGTCTTCGACGACGAGGGCAACTGGGTCTCCGCCGAGGTCGGCGAGATGGTCACCTTCGACATGGACGAGGGCTTCCGCCCTTCCACCAACATGGAGGCGCTGACCAACCTGCGCACCCTGCCGGTGGAGAGCTACACCGACGCTGAGATCATGATCACCGCGGGTAACGCCTGCCCGACGAATGATGGGATCTCCGCCGCAATCCTCATGAGCGAGGAAAAGGCGCTGGAGCTCGGTCTTGAGCCGATCGCCCGGGTCGTCGGTTTCGGCGTCGCTGGTGTGAAGCAGCAGTTCATGGGCCTCGGGCCGATTCCGGCCACGAGGAAGGCGCTGGCGAACGCTGGCATCGAGGCGGGGCAGATTGACCGCGTCGAGTTCAACGAAGCCTTCGCGGCCCAGGTCATCCCGTCGATCACCGACCTTGGCATCGACATGGCCAACGTCAATGTCAACGGTGGCTCGCTGGCCATCGGTCACCCGCTCGGCGCCACCGGCGCCCGGCTGGTCGGCACGGTGTCGCACGAGCTGCGGCGCTCCGGCGGCCGCTACGGCCTGGCGACCCAGTGCATCGGCGCTGGCATGGGCATCTCGACCATCGTCGAGAGCATGGACAACTAGTAGCTCTGCTTTCGCAGAACTCCTGAGAGGGGCCCCATCCGGGGCCCCTCTCTTTTGTGCTTGCGCCCGTTCGCGTGCGCCATCGCGCCGCTCGGCTCGCCCCGGGAGTATTATCCGGGCGCGACGGCGCGGGACCGGCCTGCCGGGGACCCCCGCCGGGCGGAGGGGGCTGCACATGAGCGAGAGCCAGCGACTGGCGCGAGAACTGCTCGATTCGATCACGGAGACCGTCGACCAGCTTCAGCGGCTGACCGACGCTCATCTCGATCACGACTGCAGCCACGGCTGCGCCATGGACGGAGGCGTGCGCCGTCTGCTGGTGCACAACGCGGAGCACGACCGCATGCATGCCGGCGCGGTCAGCGGCGCCCGCTACCACGGCGGGGTGATGCAGGAGTCGGAGCTGGCGAAGCTGCTGCGCGACTGGCTGCGCGAGCGCGTGGAGCTCGTCGGACAGTTGCTCACCGCTCCGGACGAAGTGCTGGAGCTCTCCGGGGACGGCGACGAGTGGTCCCTGAGAGAGCACGTCGAGCACGTGCTGTACTGGGAGCGCGACAGCATCGACACTGCGATGCGCGAGGCAAGCGGCGAAGAGGCGGCTCCCGCCGCCGGCCAGCCCGGCTCGTAGCAACAGCAGCCAGTGATCGAGCGGCGTCCCGGACGTCGCCGTGATGAAGGGAATGACCATGGCAGGACGGCTGGAAGGCAAAGTAGCGATCGTGACCGGCGCCGGCCGAGGCATCGGTCGCGGCGAAGCGCTGGGGCTGGCGTCCGAGGGCGCGGCGGTCGTGATCAACGACCTCGGCGGCTCGGCGGCGGGCGAGGGCGCGGACACAACACCGGCCCAGGACGTCGCCAACGAGATCACGAACTCCGGCGGGCGCGCCGTCGTCAACACGGCGGACGTCAGCGACTTCGACGCCGCCGGCGCGATGGTGCAGCAGGCGCTCGACGAGTTCGGCCAGCTCGACATCCTCGTGAACAACGCCGGCATCCTGCGTGACCGCATGGTGTTCAACATGAC
>JASLOV010000013.1 GCA_030745285.1 Dehalococcoidia bacterium
GCAGCGTCGCCCCGGCGGCGATCCCGGCGACCGGCAGCCGCGGTGCGGCGAGGCCATCCTGGAAGAACGTGGGAACGGCGCCGAGCTGCAGCAGCGAGGCGGCGAGCGCGATCACCGCGAGCACGCCCGTTCCGGTGGTCACTCGCTCCTCCCAGCCGACTCGAGGGCTGTCGACTCGAGGACTACGGGGTTGGTGAGGATCAGTACCTGTTCAAGGCGCGCGTAGTCGGCGAGCGGCTCCACGACCACGGTGGCGAAGAGCGCCTGCCCCGGCGCTTCGACTGACACGACTCGTCCGATCAGCAGGCCGCCCGGCAGCCGTCCGCCCAGCGCGGACGTCAGCACGAGGTCCCCGGCGCCGACCGGCGCGTCGACGGGGACGAACTCCAGCCGCAGGCCATCGCGAGTGCCAGCGAGCGCGCCGGGCACGCGCGGCTCCTGCACGACGGCGGTGACCGCCGATGCGCCATCGGAGAGCAGCCGGATGCGGGATCGGTCGGGGTCGACGGCGGAGACGATGCCGACCAGCGTCGCACCCGGGCCGAGCACCGGCTGGCCGGTGGCGACACCGTCGGCGGCGCCACGGTCCACCACCAGGCCATTGCTCGCCGGCGCCGGGTCACGCAGCACGACCGAGGCGGGCAGGAAGCCCCCGGCATCGTCGCCGACGGCGTTGAGCAGCGATGTGACGGCATGCGCTGCCACCGCCGACTCGCGCAGCGCGGCGGCCTCGGCCTCCAGGCGCGCCACGCGGCGTCGCAGTTCTGCGTTCTCCTCGCTCAACTCGCGCACCTGCCCGGCGTTGAGGATGACGTCGGCGAGCGGGCGCGTGGCGTCGCGGATCGCGGCGGCGGGCCGGGCGACGAGCACGCCGGCCTGCTGTTCGAGGTTCCCGGAGAGGGGCAGCGAGGCGAGCGCGAGCAGCAGCGTGGCCAGGGCGACGAAGAGAGTGAGACGGGCCGCGTTACGGGCGTCGACCACGTGCGGCCTCCCCTGACCTCCGCCGGCGCCCCGTCAGCTGCGCCGGGCTAGCCCGGCGGCCGTCGCGATGCGACCGCTGCCTGCACTCTCTGGAGCGTCTCGGCCTCCTCCAGCGCCTCGCCGCAGCCGCGCACGACGGCCCAGAGCGGGCCTTCGGCAACGTAGACGGGGAAGCGTGTATCGGTGGCGATGCGGCGGTCCAGCCCGCGCAGCAGCGAGCCCCCGCCGGCCATGGCGATGCCGTGCATCATCAGGTCCGCGACCAGTTCCGGCGGCGTGATCTCGATCGTGGAACGCACGGTGCGCACGATCTCGTTCGTGACCGGCGAGAGGGCATCGCGAATCTCGACCGTCGAGACTTCCACCGACTTCGGCAGGCCAGTCGCCAGATCGCGCCCGCGCACGTCGACGAAGGATTCCTCGTCGAGCGGGAAGGCGGAGCCGGCATCGATCTTGATCTGCTCCGCGGTGCGCTCGCCGATCAGCATGTTATGCACCTGGCGTGCGTAGGCGGTGATGGCGTGGTCCATGGCGTCGCCCGCCGCCCGCACCGAGTTGGAGACGACGATGCCGCCGAGGGCGATCACCGCCACCTCGGTGGTGCCGCCGCCGATGTCGACGATCATCGAGCCGGCCGGGTTCATCACCGGCAGCCCCGCGCCGATCGTCGCCGCCATCGGCTCCTCGATCAGGTAGGCGGAGCGTGCGCCGGCGGCGATGGCGGCGTCGTGTACCGCGCGTTTCTCGACCTCGGTCGCGCCGGACGGAATGCCGATCACGACGCGCGGCTTGGGAATGCCGAGGCCGAAGCGCTCGTGCACGGAGCGAATGAAGTGCTGGAGCATGCGCTCCGTCACCGCGAAGTCGGAGATTACGCCGTCGCGCAGCGGTCGCACGGCCACGATCGATGACGGGGTGCGGCCGACCATGCGCTTCGCCTCGTCGCCGATCGCGAGGATCTGTTTGGAGACGCGGTCGATGGCCACCACCGACGGCTCGTCGATGACGATGCCGCGCCCGCGCACGATCACCAGCGTGTTGGCGGTGCCGAGATCGATGGCGATGTCGTGCGAGAGCATCCCCAGGAAGGATGACAACGGGTTGAACACAGGTTGGTACCTCGGGGGAGGCATCTGGGTCGCCGCAGGGGAGAGGGAGCGCAGCTTCCCGCCGTGGGAGGCTACTGCACTGCCGAGTATACGGATGGGCGGTTAGGGCTACAAGCGCGAGGTCGGAGGCGGGGCGCGGCGGACGTCCTTAGATTCCCGCCACATTCCCCACCAGCGTGCCGATGCCGAAGGTGATGACGGCGGCGGCGATGCCGAGGGCGACCTGGCGGAGTCCGGAGTACCCGGCGCTGCGGCCGGTGAGCAGGGTGATGCTGGCGCCGAGCAGGAAGAGGCCGGCGGCGGAGAGTACCGCGCTGGCGACGATCGCGCCGGTCGCGTCGCTGACGAGGAAGGGCAGCACGGGCAGGATCGCGCCGATCGAGAAGAGCAGGAACGAGGCGAAGGCGGCGGTCGAGGGCGAGCCGAGGTCTTCCGGGACCAGCCCCAGTTCCTCGCGGGCGAGGGTGGCGAGCGCGGTCTCAGGGTCGGACATGATCTGGGCGGCCAGCGACTGCGCCTCGGCCTCCGGCAGTCCCTTCGCCTGGTAGATCAGCGAGAGCTCCTCCTGCTCCGCCTCCGGCATCAACTCGATCTCCTCGCGTTCGATCGCGAGCTGGGCCTCGGCCGCCTCGCGCGAGGAAGTGACGGAGACCCATTCGCCGAGCGCCATGGAGAAGGAGCCGGCCAGCAGCCCGGCGACGCCGACGAGGATGACGGTGGCCTGACCGGGGTCCGCCCCGGCGACGCCCATCACCAGCGCGAGGTTGGAGACGAGGCCGTCGTTCGCGCCCAGCACGGAGGCACGCAGCGCGTTGCTCCCGCCGAGGCTGCGATGGCGCAGTTCGACGGAGCCGATGGTGGAGCCGGAGACGCCGCCGGGGGTCTCGGCCAGCGCGCCGAAGATGCGGGCGTGCGAGGCCTCATCGGCGGGGAGGCCGGCCGCCTCCGCGATCGGATCGCCGGTGTACATCTCGCCGGCATCGGCCTCGAAGTTGCGGATCATCGGCAGCACGAGGCCCGGACCGAAGCGGCGGGCGAGCCACATCAGGAAGCGCGCGCGGCGCGAGACGGGGCCGGGCGTGGCATCGGCGCCGGCGGCAGTGAGCTGCTCCTGCCACAGCTTGAGGTGCTTCTGCTCAGTGGCGATCAGCTTGATGTAGATGCCCCTGAGCTCACCCTCCTCCGCCAGCTCCGCCAGGGTCTCGTAGGTGTAGATGCCGTCGACCTCCTCCTGGAGGTACTCGCGGTAGCGATCGAGGTCGGCGCGGGAGGGCTCGGCTGTCATCGTCGCTATCGTACCGGGGGCGGCGTCCAGCCGCGCTCTTCGAGCAGCGCGGCGAAGCCCTCCTCGTCCAGCACGGGCGTTCCCAGCGCCTCGGAGCGGTCGCGCTTCTGCCCGCCGCCGTCGCCCGCCACTAGGTAGGTCGTGTTCTTCGTCACCGAGCCGCCGACGCGCCCGCCGAGCTGCTTCACCAGCGCCTCTGCCTCGTTGCGCGACCAGCGCGTGAGCGCGCCGGTGACGACCACCACCTCGCCGTCCAGTGGCCCGCCGATGGCCGCGCGTTCGTCCTCCATGCGCACGCCGGCGGCGGCGAGGCGCTTGATGTACCTGTCATGACGACGATCGTGGAGGTATCCGTAGACAGATTCGGCCACGACCGAGCCGATGCCGTCGATCTCTGCGAGCTCTTCGCGTGACGCCTCTTGGAGCGCCTTCATTGAGCCGAAGTGCGTTGCCAGCGCCTCGGCGGTCTCACCGCCGACATGGCGGATGCCCAGCGCTGCGAGCAAGCGGCGCAAAGGCCGTTCCTTGCTGTCATTGATCTCCTTCTCAAGCTTGTCGAGCAGCAGATCTCCAATGCCCTCAAGCGCGAGCAGCGCTTTGCGTCGACGAGGCAGCAGGCGGTAGAGGTCGGGCAGTGATTTGATGAACTTCTCCTTGACGAGACGCTCAGAGAGCTGCTCTCCGAAGCCCTCAATGTCCATGCCGCCACGCGAGGCGTAGTGCTGGACGAGCTTGGCGAGTTGAGCCGGACAATCCGGGTTGATGCAACGAGTCGCAGCCTCAGCGGGATCGCGCTCGACCGGCTCCTCGCATCTCGGGCAGCTCTTGGGCATCGAGAACTCTTCAAGGTCGGTCGTGCGGCGCGAGAGGATCGGTCCGATCACCTGGGGGATGACGTCCCCGGCGCGCTGTACGATCACATCGTCGCCCTTGCGGATGTCCTTTTCCCGCACCTGGTCCTCGTTGTGCAGTGTGGCCATGCCGACGAGTACGCCGCCGATCACGACGGGGTCGAGCACGGCGAACGGGGTGAGCACGCCGGTGCGGCCGACGGAGACATCGATGCGCTCGAGGCGGGTGACGGCCTGTTCCGAGGGGAGCTTGTAGGCGGTCGCCCAGCGCGGGTCGCGGCCGACCGTGCCAAGCTGGCGTTGCAGCGAGAAGTCGTCGACCTTCACCACGACGCCGTCGATCTCGTAGGGCAGTTCGGAACGGCGGTCGGCCCAGGAGGCGCAGAACCCGGCGGCCTCGTCGAGCGAGTCGAAGCGCTCGGCGTGGCTGTTGGTCGGCAGGCCGGCGGCGGCGACCCACGCCAGCGCCTCCCACTGCGAGGCCGCGGGGGCGGCGCTACCGTCCGCCCAGCCGACCTGGTAGGCGAAGAAGTCGAGCCCTCGGGATGCGGTGACGGAAGGGTCGAGCTGGCGCAGGGAGCCGGCGGCGGTGTTGCGCGGGTTCATGTAGAGCTGTTCGCCGGCCGCCGCTCGCTCGCCGTTCAGGCGGTCGAACTCGACACGCGAGAGGTACACCTCGCCGCGAACCTCGAGCAGGGGCGGTGCCGGGGCGCCAGTCTCGTCAAGCCTGAGCCGCAGCGGGATCGATCGCACCGTGCGGAGGTTCGGCGTGATGTCGTCGCCGCGCAGCCCGTCGCCGCGGGTCGCCCCGCGCACGAGGCGACCCTGCTCGTACGTCAGGGCGATGGCGAGCCCGTCGATCTTTGGTTCGCAGACGAGCGCGAAGTCGGTCGTGTCGATCAGCCGTGAGATGCGCTCGTGCCAGGCGCGTAGCTCGTCGCCGTCGAAGACGTTGCTGAGCGAGAGCATCGGCTGGCGGTGCTCGACCGACTCGAACCCCTCGGAGGGCTCGCCGGAGACGCGCTGCGTCGGCGAGTCAGGGGTGACGAGGGCGGGGAACTCGGCTTCGAGATCGACGAGGGCACGGAACAGCCGGTCGTACTCGGCGTCCGCGATCTCGGGCTGGTTGAGGACGTGGTAGCGATGGTCGTGATGGCGGATCCGGGCACGCAGGTCCTCTGCCTGCGAGCGGATCGCTGCCGTGACGCGTCGTGGTTTCGCAGCCATCGCCGGAGTGTATCCGGTACGGCGTGTACGATTGACGTGCAGAGTCGGAACGACCACTTCGCGGTCGGATCTGCCCGAGGGATACTCGAATGTCCGACGTGGTGATTGTCGACTACGGCGCAGGCAACCTGCGCAGCGTCGCGCGCGCCGTCGCGCACGCGGGCGTCGAGGCGATTGTCAGTTCCGAGGCGCGCGCCGTGGCGCAGGCGAAGGCGCTGATCGTGCCGGGTGTGGGCGCGGCGGCGGACACGATGGCCAACCTGCGCTCGGGCGGGCTCGACGGGCCGATTCGCGACTACATCGCCTCCGGCAAGCCCTTCCTCGGGGTCTGCATGGGCCTGCAAGCGCTGTTCGATGTCTCCGAGGAGGGCGGAACGCATGAGTGCCTGGGCGTGCTGCCCGGCAGGATCGTGCGGTTCCCGCTGGGGCTGACCGTCCCGCACATCGGCTGGAACACGGTCGAACTCGTGCGGGAACACCCGGTGTTCGACGGTATCCCCAGCGGCTCATACTTCTACTTCGTGCACTCGTACCACCCCGCCCCGACGGACGAGTCGGCGGTGATCGGCGAGACCGAGTACGGGGTGCGGTTCCCCGCGGTGATGGGCGAGGGCAATCTGATCGCGACGCAGTTCCACCCGGAGAAGTCGAGCGAAGCCGGGCTGCGGTTCTACGCCAACTTCCTGCGGCTGGCATGCGAACGAGGTTCAATCGCACCGCCGGAGACGGCGGCGACCGGCGCTTCAGGCGCCTAGAAGGCGCCGAGATGGAAGTCATTCCCGCCATCGACATCCGCGGCGGCCGCTGCGTGCGACTGGCGCAGGGCGATTACGACCGCGAGACGGTGTTCGACGAGGACCCGGTGAGGGTCGCGGTGCGCTGGGCCGCGCTGGGCGCCAACCGCATCCACGTCGTCGATCTGGACGGCGCTCGGGAGGGGCGGCGGGCGAACGCCGGCATTGTCGCCAGCATCGTGCAGACGGTGAACTGCGCGGTGCAGACCAGTGGCGGCATCCGCGACATCGAGACACTGCAGGCGACGCTCGACAGCGGGGTCAACCGCGTGGTGCTGGGCACCGCGGCGGTGAAGGACCCGGCGTTCCTGCGCGAGGCGATCGCGCTGGCGCGCGACCGCCTGGTCGTTTCCGTCGATGCGCGCGATGGGCTGGTGCGGCTCCAGGGCTGGACCGAGGGAACCGACCTGGACGCCGTCGCCTGGATCGGCGAACTGGCGAACATGGGCGTCGAGCGCGTGGTCGTCACCGACATCAGCCGCGACGGGGTGCTGGAGGGGCCGAACCGCGAACTGTACGAGCAGCTCGCGTCGGGCACCTCGGTCTCGGTGATCGCGGCCGGCGGCGTCTCGACGCTGGCGGACGTGCGCGGGCTGAAGGAGTGTGGCATCGAAGCGGCGATCATCGGCCTGGCGCTCTACAGCGGCGATATCGACCTCGCGCTGGCGATCGCGGCGGCGCGGTAGGCGGCCGGCATGCTGACCAAGCGCATCATCCCCTGCTTCGACGTCGACAACGGGCGGGTGGTGAAAGGCATCTCTTTCGTGGAGCTGCGCGACGCCGGCGACCCGGTGGAGCTGGCCGCGAGCTACAGCAACGGCGGAGCGGACGAACTCGTCTTCCTGGACATCACGGCGTCCTCGGACAACCGCACCAGCGTGTACGACATGATCGCGCGCACGGCCGACCAGATCTTCGTGCCGCTCACCGTCGGCGGCGGCATCCGCACCACGCACGATGTCCGCATGATGCTCGAGATGGGTGCGGACAAGATCTCCGTGAACACCTCGGCCGTCGAGAACCCCGAGCTGATCGGCGAGGGCGCGCATCGCTTCGGGTCGCAGTGCATCGTCGTGGCGGTCGACGCCAAGCGCATCGGCAACGAGGACCGCTGGGAGATCTACACCCACGGCGGCCGCACGCCGACGGGCATCGATGCCGTCGAGTGGGCGCGGGAGGCGGTCGACCGCGGCGCCGGCGAGCTGCTGGTGACATCGATGGACACGGACGGGCATCAGACCGGCTATGACCTGCCGATGCTGCGCTCGATCAGCGACCGGGTGGAAGTGCCCGTGATCGCCTCGGGCGGGGCAGGGAAGCCGGAGCACCTCTACGACGCGCTGACGGAGGGTGGGGCGGACGCAGTGCTCGCCGCCTCGATCTTCCACTTCGGCACGTACGACATCAGCACGCTGAAGCAGTACTTGAGCGAGCGCGGCATCCCGATGCGGCCGCCAGACCCCCATACGGCCTCGGACAGCGGGTCAGGCAACGGGTCGGGCAGCGAAACGCACGGCGACCGGACGAGCAGCGAAGCAGAGAGCGAGGGCGGCGATGCCTGAGACGACCGTCGACCCATCGGCACTGAAGTACGACGACGCCGGGCTGATCCCGGCCGTGCTCCAGGACGCCGCCTCGCAGGAGGTGCTGATGCTGGGCTGGATGAACGAGGCGACGCTGCGCCAGACGCTCGAGATCGGACAGGCCGTCTACTGGTCACGCTCGCGCCAGGAGGTCTGGCACAAGGGCGCCACCTCCGGCGACTACGTGAAGGTGCATGACGTGCGCACGGACTGCGACGCGGATGTCGTGCTGGTGCGAGGCGAACTGCTGGGCGGCGGCGTCTGCCACACTGGCGCGCGCTCCTGCTTTGTCGAGGCGGACAACGAGACCCCCCGCGTGGTGCGCGCCGGGTAGTGCCGGCCGTGCCGGGGTGGGGGGCAGGTTCCGGGGAGCGTTCCGGGGCGCCTCCCTTCGCCGTCACACACATCGTCTTCGACGTCGACGGCACGCTCGTGGACTTCGAGGTCGCGCTGCGCAACGCGCTGGAGGCCGCGGCGAGCCGCTGCTCGGAACTGACGGCCGCCTCGCCGGCCGCGCTGCAGCAGGTACGCGACCTCGTGATCGTCGAGGCGGAGTGGAGCCGAGCGCTGCTCGCCGACGCCCGGCGCGAGTCGCTGAGGCGCGTGCTCGCCGCCGGGGGCGTGACCGGCGAGGCGGCCGTCGAGGACGTGACCGAGACGTTCTTTCGCGCTCGCGCCGAGACGACCCCGGTCTACGACGTCCATCCGACGCTGGATGCGCTGCTGGAGCGAGGGTTCACCCTCGTGGCGGCCTCGAACGGCAACCTCGACCTCTCGGTGCCGGGCCTGGACCGCTACTTCGCCGCCGCGCTGTTCGCTGCGGACGCCGAGCACCTCAAGCCGGACCCGCGGTTCTTCGAGCAGGCGGTTGCCCTGGCGGGCGGAACTCCTGCGCTGACCCTGGCCGTCGGCGACCGCCTGGACGACGACTACGAGCCGGCGCGCCTGGCCGGGATGGCCCCGGTGCTGATCGACCGCGAAGGCGCCGTCGACGACACTGCCGCGCGGCGCATCGGTGCGCTGACGGAGCTGGTGCCGATGGTGGAGCTGCCGCCGCCGCGCCGGGGAAGCTAGCTGTGCGGGCCGGCTGACTGGTCGCTCGCGATCGCCTCGGCGAGGGCGGCGGCGGCGACCTGGATCTGCTCGTCGTCGGGTTCGCGAGTCGTCAGGCGCTGGAGCGCGAGGTTGCCGGCGAAGAACCAGTGCACGAGGACGTGCGATGGGTATCGACCGGCCAGCCGGATCGCCTCGTAGGAGAGTGCGGCGACGACGGGGATGAACGCGAGCCGTGATGCCACGCGCCACCACAGCGGCGGCGTGCCGAGCAGCACGAAGACGGCGATCGAGACCGCGGCGACCGTGAGCAGGAACGACGTGCCGCAGCGCGGGTGTGCGCGCTCGAAGCGCCGGATCGCGGCGACCGGGGCCGGGCCAGAGCTCGGCACGAGCGCGGCGTCCGGCAGCGCGCCGTCCTCGTAGGCGCGGATCGTCATGTGCTCGGCCCCGTGGTACTGGAAGACGCGCTCGATGCCGTCGGAGCGCCCGATCAGCCAGATGTAGCCGATCAGGAGTCCGAGCCGGATCGCTCCCTCGGCCAGCACGACGAGCCAGCCGGAGGGCAGCACGGAGTCGAGCCAGACGGTGAGCAGGACCGGCCCGGCGAAGAAGATCGAGAGCCCGAAGGCGAAGGTAATGACGATCGTGACCCAGCCCGCCACCCCGACCGGCGGGGGGTTGCCGTCCTCGTCGACTTCATCGGAAGCGATGCCGGCCGACCAGGTGAGGGCTCGTACGCCCAGCGCCAGCGTCTCCCAGAGCACGAAGATGCCGCGCAGGACCGGCGTTCGCTTGAGCGGACTGCGGTAGATGCCGCCCAGCGGCGTCGAATGAGTGGCGATGGTGCCGTCCGGCCGCCGCGCGGCCACGGACATTGAGCGCCCGCCGCGGATCATGACGCCCTCGATCACGGCCTGTCCGCCGTACGTCACCGGCTGTGGGACTGACCGAACGAACCCGCTCATCGGCCCTCCGCCGTCAGCGTACGGCACCGCTTCCCGAAGGCAAGAGCGACGGCAAGAGGGGGGCAGGGGACGGGCGGGAGACGAAGAAGCGGCCTCGCGGCCGCCTCGTCGATGTGTGCGGTGGGCCGAAGCTACTCGGTGCTGGCCTCGGCCGCCCCGGGGTCCGTGCCCTGCTGCTGCTCTGCCTTGGCGTAGCGGCGTCGGAAGCGCTCGACGCGGCCTGCAGTGTCGACGATGCGCTGCTCGCCCGTGAAGAACGGGTGGCAGTTGGAGCAGACCTCGACGTGCATCGCGGCCTGGGTCGAGCGGGTCTCCCATGAGTTGCCGCAGGCGCAGCTGATCACGGATTCCACGTACTCGGGGTGGATGTCGGACTTCAATGGTCTGTCCCGTCCTGCTCTCAGCCTCGAAGCTAGCTGTCGCTGGCGATGATGGAGACTTGCTTGCGCCGCTTCTTGGCATACGGTGAAAACTTCACGGTGCCGTCGACGCGCGCCCACAGCGTGTGGTCGCGACCGACACCGACGTTGCCGCCGGCGTGGAAGCGCGTGCCGCGCTGGCGCACGATGATCGAGCCGGCGGTGACGAACTCGCCGTCGAAGCGTTTCACGCCCAGGCGCTGGGCGTTCGAGTCGCGGCCGTTGCGGCTGGAGCCACCTGACTTTTTGTGTGCCATTGCGTGCTCCTGTGTCGGGCGGCGGGGCGGCTAGCGCCCGCTGCCGGCCTCGATGCCGGTGATGCGAATTCGCGTCTGCTGCTGGCGATGGCCGTGCAGCGTGCGCTGACGGGTCTTGTTCTTGTACTTGAGGGAGGTGACCTTCTTCGCCCGATTGTGTTCTTCGATCACGGCGGTGACCGTCGCGCCCTCGACCGTGGGCGCCCCGATCGAGACGTCATCGCCGTCTTCGATCATGAGCACGTCGTCGATCGTCAGTTCGGCGCCGGCTTCCGCGTCGATCAGTGCGACGTTCAGGCTGTCGCCCTGCTGGACTCGGTATTGCTTGCCGCCGGCGCGGAAGATCGCGTACATCACTGGCTCGCCGTTTGCCGTCTCATGCGTTGCGGGTAGATTGGGAGTCTGGATCGAGTCTATGGAGACTGTGACCCATGGTCAACGCGGAGACGCCGCTGGATTCGCAATCGATGCGTCATCGCAGGATGCGAGAGGGGACGGGGCCTGACGAGTGGACGCATTGCTCGACATCGTGACGGCGCCGTACGACGGCTGGAACTGGCTCGCGGACGAGATCTTCCGCGCGCTCAGCTCGCTCTTCCTCGATCTTGGTGCGCCGATCGTATTCGTCGCGGCGCTGGTGGAGGCCACGGTGCTGCTGGGAGTGATCTTCCCCGGCACGGTCGTGATGTTCCTGGCGGGAGCCTACTCGGTCGAGCAGGACAGTTCGCTCGCGCTGGTGTTCGTGATGGCGGTGCTGGGGACGGTGATTGGGGACACCATCTCCTACGGGCTGGGTCGCTGGGGCAGCGGCTGGCTCGGCGGTCGCTTCGACGACTCGCTGCGCATGGGCGAGGTGCTGGTGAGCGGTCACGCGCGCTGGTTGATCCCGTTCTATCACCTGCACAGCGTGACCCGCGCGCTTGGCCCGTTCGGCTCCGGCGCGCTGCGCTTCCCGCTGCGTATCTGGATGCCGCTCGACTACCTGGGCGCGGTGATCGCGAACGTCGCCTGGGTGGGGGCGGGCGCGTTGCTTGGCCGGGCGATCCTGACCGAGGACGGGACGCTGGAGCAGCACCCCGCCCTGCGGGTCGGGCTGATCGTGGCGGGGGTCGCCTACTTCCTGTTTCTGCAGCGGGCGGTGCTGCGGCGACGAGGCCAGCTGCAGGAAGAACGCAGGACGGGGCGCGAACCGGCCGGCTGAGAGCTCCGAGGATCGCGGGTGGTCGGCGGACACGAAAGAGGGGGCCTGGCCGGCCCCCTCTTTCGTTCTGTAGTCGCGCGCAACCTACTCGCTCGGCGGCGAGGCGTTCGACTGGCCCCACGCCAGGCCGGGGCGGCCCTGCGGGGTCGTGTCTTCGCTGTCGCCCGCATCGCCGGCGCCGGCGCCCGGCGCGGCCGGCGCCACCGGGTCCGGCTTGTCCTCCGGCATCGTGCGGCCTTCCGCCGGCCCGAGCAGGCGCGCGAGGACGTCGCCCTCGAGGGTTTCGACGTCCATCAGCTTGTCGGCGAGTTCATCAAGCTTGTCGCGGTGCTGCGCCAGCACGGCGCGGCAGCGATCCTGCGCCTCGTCAACCAGGCGGCGCACCTCTTCGTCGATCTCCTCCGCCGTGCGCTCAGAGTAGTCACGCTGCTCGGCGATGTCGCGGCCGAGGAAGATCATGGAGTCGCGACGGCCGAAGGTGCGGGGACCGAGGCGATCGCTCATGCCCCACTGCGTCACCATCTCGCGGGCGATCTGGGTGACCTTGCCGATGTCGTCGTGCGCACCGGTCGTCATCTCGCCGAAGACCAGCTCCTCCGCGACGTGCCCGCCCAGGGCCTGCGCCATCATCGCCTCGTAGTAGGTGCGGTCCTGCAGACGGCGGTCGTCCTCGGGCAGCGAGCGTGTGTAGCCACCGGCCATGCCGCGGGCGACGATCGTGACCTTGTAGGGCTGATCGGCCTCCGGCATGAAGTGCCCGGCCACGGCGTGTCCGCCTTCGTGGTAGGCGAGGATCTTCTTCTCGTGCGGCGTAATCACGCGCGACCTGCGCTCCGGGCCGGCGATCACGCGGTCGATCGACTCGTTCATGTCCGTCATGCCGATGCGCTTCTGGTTGCGGCGGGCGGCCAGGATCGCTGCCTCGTTCACCAGGTTGGCCAGGTCGGCGCCGGAGAAGCCCGGTGTCTGCTTCGCGACGGTCTCGAGCGAGACGCTGGAGTCCAGCGGCTTGCCCTTGGCGTGCACGTCCAGCACGGCGCGGCGGCCCTTCACGTCCGGCAAGTCGAGCGTGACGCGGCGGTCGAAACGACCGGGGCGCAGCAGCGCCGGGTCGAGGATGTCCGGGCGGTTGGTCGAGGCGAGCACGATTACGTTCGAATTGGACTCGAAGCCGTCCATCTCCACCAGGATCTGGTTGAGGGTCTGCTCGCGCTCGTCGTGCGAACCGCCCAGGCCGGCGCCACGCTGGCGGCCGACGGCGTCGATCTCGTCGACGAAGACGATGGCCGGGGCGTTGCGCTTCGCCTGGTCGAAGAGGTCGCGCACGCGGCTGGCGCCGACGCCGACGAACATCTCGACGAACTCCGAACCAGAGATCGAGAAGAAGGGGACTCCCGCCTCGCCGGCGACGGCGCGCGCGAGCATGGTCTTGCCGGTACCGGGCGGGCCGACCAGCAGCACGCCGTGAGGGATGCGAGCGCCCAGCGCGGCGAACTTCTCCGGGAACTTGAGGAACTCGACGACCTCAGCCAGTTCCTGCTTGGCCTCATCCTGGCCGGCGACGTCGAGGAAGGTGACGGTTGCCTTCTGGCCGGTGAACTGGCGTGCGCGGCTGCGCCCGAAGGACATGGCCTGGGCGTTGGAGCCCTGGGCCTGGCGCATCATGAAGATCAGGATCGCCCCGAAGATGATCAGCGGCAGGAAGTTGATCAGCAGCCCGAAGACGTTACCGAACGAGCTGGGACCGTTCACCAGGATTTCGACCGCGCCGTCGCCGGTGGTCGGGACGTTGTTCTGGCGCAGCAGCTCCTCGATGGAGGCGGATACCTCCTTGCGCGACCGCACCGGCTCCTGCTCGCTGCGCACGTGCACGGTGAGCCGATCGCCTTCATCCTCGTTGCGGTTGACGTTGCCGATCTGAGCCTGCTCGTTCATCCAGGAAATCGGGACTTCGCGCGATCCGGTGGCGTGGCGGAAGAACATCACATCCACCAGCACGACGGCGGCGAGGAT
>JASLOV010000014.1 GCA_030745285.1 Dehalococcoidia bacterium
GAGGTCGGGCTGGTGCGGGTTGCCGGTCGTCTCGTTGATCGAGGCGCTGCCCAGCGACTCGTCGAAGAGATTGCCGAGCGAGCGAGCGCCGGAGTCGCGCACGTCGTCCGCGTCGAACGTCCGGACATTGGCGGGGACGCGTCGGGCATCCAGGCCGCTGCCCGGCAGCGGTGCGACGGCGACGACGTCGACGGAATCGGCGGCGATGGCCGCCAGCTGCAGCGTGATGTCGAGGCGCGCGGCCACGGACGTGATGACGGTGACGTTGCGCGTCAGGGTCGCGAATCGATCGAGCGCGAACGCGATCTGGTAGTCGCCCGGGGGCACGCCGTCGAATGCATAGTCGCCCGCCGGCCCCGACGTTGTCGCGATGAAGTCGGTGAGCCGTTCGGACGTCAGGGTGACCGTGACGCCGGGTAGGCGTCCACCCTGGGCATCGGAGACCGTGCCGGCCAGGGCCGGGGCGTCAGCAGGTTGTGCGGCGAGGAGCGACGGTGCGAGAAGCAGGGAAGCAGCGAGGGTGAGCGAGGGAGCGGCCAGAGCGCGCAACGACCTTCACCGTCAGGCCGAGGCCTATTGCTCGAGCGGTGCGCGCTCGCGTAGCTCCTCGAACCAGTTGAGGACGACCTCGATCTGCGGCTCGGCGGCGTCCGGATCGTCGGCGATCATCAGGAACTGCTCGCCGTCGGCCGTGACGTCGAAGTTCCGTCCGTTCTGACGGGCGAGATAGTCGCCCTCGAACAGGGGCGCCGGAGTGCCCAGAGTCAACTCGGCACCGCCCTCGATCTCGACCGCCATCATCTGTGTGCCATTCCGGTAGACTAGCTCCCGGCCGCCCTTCGTCCAGCGCGGCTCGGTCCCGCCGTCCGTCGAAATAGGCGTTTTGCCACCCGGCCCGGGATAGGCCTGGACGTAGATGTCGAAACGTCCCGATTCATTCGATTGATAGGCGATCCAGCGGCCGTCTGGCGAAAACTCCGCCTCGTACTCCTCGAACGGCGTCTGGATGAACGGCTGAAGCTCGCCGCCTTCCTCGAGCGGCAGGATCCAGATATCGAAGTCCGTCTCCGAGTGCCGTTCCACGAATGCAAGGAGGGCGTCGTCGGGTGACAGTGACGTGGGGTACTTGTCGAACTGGTGGACGTACAGCTCCTCCGCTTCGCCGCTGCCGTCGGAGGCGCTCGAGAAGAGGTCGAACGCCGGTCCGCCCGCCTCGGAGAAGAACAGAAGCCGGTCACCGTTCGCGGTCCAAACGGGCGAGCCGTCAATGCCCTCCGTGAACGTTACCGGAGTCAACGTTCCCCGCTCCAGCTCCAGGACCCAGATGTCCGATCGCGCATCGTCGATCCGGACGGCGATGCGCTGGCCGTCGGGCGAGATCGTCGGGTGGGAGTAGCGACGGCGCTCCTCGGTCGCCGGCCGGACCGTGCCCTCGCGATCGACCCAGACGAGCATCTGATCGGCCGAGAGCGCGGAGGCCGGAACGTAGGCGAACGCGCCGTCGTCGGAAAAGCTGAACTGCGAATTCGCCTCCGGCCCGAAGACGACATCCTCGAGGACCGGTAGCGCCGCACCCGTGACCTCGAGCGTCGCCAGATCGAACGGTACGGCCATCAACGTGTTCGAGATCGTCGGGTAGATCAGGTGGCCGGTGGGCACGTACCTGGCATACGTCGCGCCCTCGAGGACTGTCCGGCGATCGCCGGTCGAGAGTGTCAGAACGTCGGTGCGGCTCGCCTCCAGCGACTCGGCGACGTAGACCGTGAACAGGAGTGAATCGCCATCGGGCAAGAGCTGCGGGTACCAGTGCCCCAACTCGTTCGTCGCGGCGTCGGGGGCCGTCAACTGCTCCGGCTCGCCACCGTTTGCCGAGATGCGAAACAGACCGCTTGAAAGGCTCTGGGTGTAGACGATCGTATCGTCGGCTCCCCATGCCCCTGACATCCGGCTGGAGTTACCCTTGTCGATGACCGTGATCGGTGAGCCGCCATCTGGCGAGGCCTTCTTGAGCTCGGTGCCGGCATAGAACGCGACCCATTGACCGTTGGATGAGAAGAACGGTTCGCTCGCGCCTTCGCTCCCTTCGACGAGCGTCGCGTCCAACTCATCCATCTCGCGGATCCAGAGCTGGGCGGTTTCACCCTGGCCGGTCGTGAACGCCAGTCGCGACCCGTCCGGCGACATTGCGATGTTGGCCGCCGTCGAGGGAGACAGTTCGGTGCCTTGCGGAATCGAGACCGACAGCCGCGTCACGCGCTGCTCCGGCTCGGGCCGCGTCAGGTTCCAGGTCAGGATGCCGGCGATGACGATGGCGATCCCGGCGGCGGCCCACGGCATGACGCGCTTCCACGTCGGTGGCTCGGCGTCTGTCGGATCGGTCGTCGCCGCGACGACGTCGTCCAACTCGAGCCGCGCCGAGCCGATATGCGGCAGCCGCCGCTTGGCGTCCTTCTCGAGGCAGAGCCGCAAGAGCTTCCGAACACCGTTCGGCGTCTGCGGCGGCAGGCTCGGCCAGTCGACGTCGGCCCGAAGGACGGCAGCCAGGGTGTCGCTGATCGTCTGGCCGGCGAAGATCTGGGTTCCGGTCAGCATCTCGAACAGGACGGCGCCGAACGCCCAGATATCCGTGCGGCGGTCGACCCGCGCGCCGCGGGCCTGCTCGGGGCTCATGTAGGCCGGCGTGCCGAGAATGACACCCGCGCGGGTGCCCATCGCCGAGATCGTCGGCGAGCTGCTGTCGGCGTCCTCCGCGCGCTCGATCGCGCTGTCGTCCGAGAGTGCCTTGGCGAGGCCGAAGTCGAGGACCTTCACCGTGCCGTCGGGCATCACCTTGATGTTCGCCGGTTTGAGGTCGCGGTGGATGACACCCTGGTCGTGCGCCGCTTCGAGTGCCTCGGTCAGCTGGCGCGCGACGTGGAGCGACTCGTCGATCGTCAGGCCGCGCTGCCAGCCGTTCCAGTCGGCCTTGCCCAGCTCGAGCGATCCGTGC
>JASLOV010000015.1 GCA_030745285.1 Dehalococcoidia bacterium
CTCATCTGCCCGTAGCCATCGTCGTCGCCTCGACCATCGCCATGCTGGTCGTGGCCTGCCGGGCCGATGACTCGCCATCACCATCGCCGGCGCCGTCGACCCCGACTAGCGCCTCGATCATCGACTGGGTCGACTTCATCCGCCCCGACGGCATCACCTACCTCCGCGCCGCACCGCCATCGACGGTCGGCACCGCCGATCTCGGGCCGGAGTTCGGCAGGGTGCTGTTCAACGTCTCTAAGAACGTCACCGACCCCTCGTACCGGGCAAAGGACGGCGACAGCGCGAACCTCGATTCCGGCACCGCGGTGTACACGGTCGGGGACTACGCGCCCTCGTTCCGGCTGACGGCACGGCGTGACGGCCGGTTGCTGCTCTACGAGGCCGATTCAAACCCGCGAGCAAGGCGGGGCAGCGACCTGCTCGACATCGGCGGCCGGGTCGAACACATCGCCACCGAGAGCGCCGTCGACGGCCGCGAACTGGTCGTCATCGACGACCCGCGGAGGTGGAGTCGCTGGTGACGATGGTGCTCGCGGCGCCGGTCGATCAGAAGAGCCGCGAGCACGACGGTCCGCGACACTTCATCAGCTTCCACCTCACCGACGGGACCGAGGCAGCGCGCTCGTACTGGCTGGGGGCGGGCGAGCTCCATCGCGGCATCATGCTCCCGCCGCAGTTCCGGGTCGCGATCGAGCGCGCCCTTGAGGCCGGCCGGTAGCGGGCCCCGGGCCCTTATGACCCCGACAGCCCTTCGATCGCCTGGCGGATGTGCAGGTCCTCGATGAAGGGTGCGCCCTGCGCCTCGCGCAGCTCGCTCGCCCGCTTCAGCACGGCCGGGCGGGCGACGCCGTCGGGCGGTTCCGTCGTCCACGCCGTCAGCAGGATCAGCACGCCGTTCGAGTCCTCCAGGAAGACCAGCCGCTCATAGCCGCGCCGGATCTCCTCGCTGGCGTGCGTGCCAGCCGCCGAGAACTCGAAGAAGGCCCGGTCCATCGTCTCGCCGCTCACCTGCAGCGTGAGGTACTGCATCGAGCCGACGCCCAGGCTGGCGTCCGCGAGCTTGAGGTTCGGGTCGATCGGACCGATCAGCAGCAAGTATGTGTCGCCACCGGCGTGCAGCATCGTCTGAATCGACTCGGCGTCGTCGCGGTTCGGCTCGGTATAGAGCCGCTCCATGCCGAAGGCGCGCGTATAGAACTCCGCTGTCTCCTCGACGTTACGAACGATGATCGCGGGGTAGCCGAGCCCGTTCACCTGCACCGCTCGCGCCTCCTTCCCGACGGCCCTCTCCCGCTCGGGGAGAGGGGACGGGGGTGAGGGCGAGCCTACGCGCTCGGGCGACCCGGCGGAAGCCAGCTACCATGCGCGCATGACCGCAGCGCCGCAGCCAGCGCCCGAGAACCGCTTCACCGCGCACATCTACAAGCTGGCGATGAACTACTGCGTCGACGTGCCCGCCGAGGTCAGCCGCGTCCTCTCCCCGGACGGTCGCCCGACCCACTACGTTCCCGTTACGGCCACGGTCACCGGCCAGACCGCCCGCACCCGACTCGTGCCGCGCGGCGGGGGTCGACACCGTCTCTTCCTCGGCGCCCCCCTCCGCGAGGCAGCCGGCGCCGGCGAGGGCGATGAGGTGGCCGTGACCCTCTCGATCGACACCAACCGCTCCGAGCCGCCGCTGCCGGACGACCTCCGCGCGGCGCTCGAGGATGTCGAGGGAGCCGCCGGCGCGTTCGCGGCTCTCACCCCGGCCCAGCACGGTGGGATGCGGCGGTTCCTGGCCGAGGCTCGCCGGCCGCAGACTCGCGCGCGACGCATCGAACGCATCGTCACAGAGATGCACGACCGGACCTGGTCGTGAAGCCGGCACCGCACGCCGGGCTCGCTGCGATCGTACCGGCTTACAGGCTCGCGTTGACCTGCTCACACGACGGCTCTACGATCCCCTCATGGACCGCATCAGCAGACACCACGTAGTAGTACCCAACAGCGGCTAGCCCCTCCACGAGGGGACCGGCCGCACATGCCCCGCGTCGCGGGGCTTTTTCGTACCCCGGCACGGCGACGGCGCACCCATGCAGACCGCAAGCGAGCAACCGATGGCCGCAACAGCTGATTCCGCTCCCCCCGATCCAACCCTCAACGACCAGGACCCCCGAGACGAGATGGCGACCGCATACGACCCCTCGCAGGTCGAGGAACAGCTCTACGCCTGGTGGGAGCAGTCCGGGTTCTTCCGGCCCTCGGGCGGGGATGCCGGCGGCGAGCCGTTCACCATCATCATGCCGCCGCCGAACCTCACCGGTGAGCTGCACGTCGGCCACGCCCTCACCGATGCCGTCGAGGACATTCTCATCCGCTGGCACCGCATGCGCGGCGACGACACCCTCTGGCTGCCCGGTGTCGACCACGCCGCCATCGCCGTGAACGCCCTCGTCGAGCGCGAGCTGGCGAAGGAAGGGCTGACCCGCCACGACCTCGGCCGCGAGGGCTTCCTCGACCGCGTCTGGCAGTTCGTGCGCCGCTCGCGCAGCCGCGTCTCGGAACAGCACCGCCGGCTCGGCGCCTCCGCGGACTGGTCGTCCGAGGTCTTCACGATGGACGAGGGCCCCCAGCTCGCCGTCCGTACGACCTTCACCAACCTCTACGAGGACGGCCTGATCTACCGCGGCGAGTACCTGATCAACTGGTGTCCGGCCTGCGAGACCGCCCTCTCCGACCTGGAGGTCGATCACGAGGACGAGGCCGGCTCGTTCTGGCATCTCCGCTACCCGCTCGTCGACGACGAGGGCAAGCCGACGGGCGAGCACATCGTGGTCGCCACCACCCGCCCGGAGACGATCCCCGCCGACACCGCCATCGCCGTCCATCCCGACGACGAACGCTACGCGCATCTGATCGGCCGCCACGTGCAGGTGCCGACGACGGCACGTACGGTGCCGCTGATCGCGGACGAGGCGGTCTCGATCGAGGGCGGCTCGGGGGCGCTGAAGGTGACCCCGGGGCACGATCCCGTCGACTTCGAGATCGGCCAGCGTCACGACCTGCCGATCATCAGCATCATCGCCACCGACGGCACGATGAACGAGGCCTCAGGCTCGTACGCCGGGCTGGACCGCTTCGTCGCCCGCGACAGGGTCGTGGAGGACCTCGATGCGGCCGGGCAGCTCGAGCGGGTGGAGGACTACGCACACCCCGTCGGCCATTGTCAGCGCTCCGGCGACATCGTCGAGCCGCTGATCTCGGAGCAGTGGTTCGTGCGCATGCAGCCGCTGGCGGAGCGGGGCATCGAGGTGGTGAAGGACGGCAGCCTGCGCTTCGTACCGGCGCGCTTCGAGCGCACCTACATGCAGTGGCTGGAGAACATCCGCGACTGGGTGATCTCTCGCCAGATTTGGTGGGGTCACCGCATCCCCGCCTGGTACTGCGGCGACTGCGATGGGGTCACCGTCGCCGTCGAGGACCCGACCGAGTGCAGCGCCTGCCGGGGCACGGGCCTGCGCCAGGACGAGGACACCCTGGACACGTGGTTCTCGTCCGGTCTCTGGCCCCACTCCACGCTCGGCTGGCCGGAGCGGACGGAGGCGCTGGACCGCTACTACCCGACTCAGGTGATGGAGACCGGCTACGACATCATCTTCTTCTGGGTCGCCCGCATGGTGATGCTCTCGCTCTACAACACCGACCGCGTGCCCTTCGACACCGTCTACCTGCACGGCATGGTGCGCGCCTCCGACGGCCAGAAGATGTCGAAATCGAAGGGCAACGTCACCGACCCGCTCGATGCCATCGCGACGTACGGCACCGACGCGCTGCGCTACACGCTCGTCGCCGGCTCCTCCCCCGGCAACGACCAGCGGCTCTCCGACCAGCGGCTGGAGGCCGGCCGCAACTTCGCCAACAAGCTCTGGAACGCCTCGCGCTTCGTCCTCACCTCGCTGGAGGCCGGCGACGACCTCGCCGCCCCGTCCGCTGGCTCGCTCGCGGCCGCCGAAGACCGATGGATCCTCTCGCGCACGGAACGGCTGGTCGCTGACTACGACGACCTGATGGGGCGCTTCGAACTGGCCGAGGCGGCGCGGCAGGTGCGCGACTTCTTCTGGGACGAGTACGCCGACTGGTACATCGAGCTGGCGAAGATCCGCATGCGCGCCGGCGACCGCACGCCGGCGCCGGTGCTCGTCCACGTGCTCGACCGCCTGCTGCGGCTGCTCCACCCGGTCATGCCTTACGTCAGTGAGGAGATCTGGCAGCGCCTCACCGCTGTGCGGCCAGACCCAGACGGCGCACCCGCGCTGATCGTCGCCCGCTTCCCCGAGGCCGACTCAACCCTCGAGGACCCTGAGACGGAGCGCGAGCTAGAAGCGGTCCAGGACTTCGTGCGCGCCGTCCGCAACATCCGCGCGGAGAAGCAGGTCGATGCCGGCCACTGGGTGGAGGCGTACGTCGTCGCCGATGGTGTGGCGGAGACGGCCCGCTCGCTCGCACCGGCGATCGAGGCGCTGGCCCGCGTGCGCCCGCTGCATATCGTCGACGCCGCGGCGGACGCTCCCTCCGAGGAGTCCGTCACCTCCGTCCTGCCGGTCGGGCGCGTCGTGCTGCCAATGGCCGGCCTGTTCGACCTCGACACGGAGCGCGAGCGCCTCGGCAAGCAGATCGAGGAAGCGAAGGCCGACGTCGCCCGCATCGAGGGCAAGCTGGCGAACGAGCAGTTCGTCGCGCGCGCGCCAGAGGCCGTCGTCCAGACCGAGCGCGACCGCCTCGCCACCGCCCGCGGCCGCCTCGAGGGGCTGGAGCAAAGCCTGACCGAGATCGGATGACCGATGACCCCTGCCGGTCCACTCGACGACGATCCACGACCAGACCCGCACGACCGCCTGCGCGCACCAGAGTTCGAGGCGATGCTGGCGGAGATGCGCGACATCTGCCTGGCGTTGCCGGAGGTGAGCGAGATCGAGACCTTCGGAAGCCCCACCTGGCAGGCCGGCAGGAAGAGCTTCGCAAGCCTGTGGAACCACGAGGCCGGCCCCGAATTCTCCTTCAAAGCCGACCCGATCGAGAGTGCAGCCCTGCTCGAGGACGAGCGCATCTACGTCCCGAAGTACACCGGCCACTGCGGCTGGCTGAACCTCTCGCTCGGCGACGACCCGGACGAGGTCGACTGGGACGAGGTCGCCGACCTCGTTGTCGGCTCGTACCGCATCCAGGCGCTGAAGCGCATGCTCGCCGCCCTCGACGCCCGCCCGGGACCGCGGAACTGACCGAGCGGTGCTCTTCAAGCAGGCGTTCCACCCCGCCATCATCGATGGCTCCATCACCCTCACCTTCCGGCGCTGGAAGCGTCGCCAGGTGAAGGCCGGCGGCTCCTACCGCTTCGGCTCCGGCAGCACGGGCGGCGCGCTCGAGGTCTCAGCCGTCGACGTCGTCTCACCGGACACGATCACCGACGCCGAGGCCCGCCGTGCCGGCTTCGATGACCGCGCCGCCCTGCTGGACGTGCTCGGCCCCGCTGGCACCGG
>JASLOV010000016.1 GCA_030745285.1 Dehalococcoidia bacterium
CCCGATGCCGAGCCGCGTGAGCTGGTCGACGGTCTCGTATACCAGCGTGCCGGAGCGCGAGATCACGCCGACGTTGCCGGGCAGGTAGACGTCGACCGGCATGATGCCGGCGCGGGCGTGCTCGCCGGGCGAGATCACACCGGGGCAGTTCGGCCCGATCAGCACCGTCTCCGAGCCGCGCAGGAAGCGCTTCACGCGCACCATGTCCAGCGTCGGGATGCCCTCGGTGATGCAGATCACGACGGGCACACCAGCGCTCGATGCCTCGATGATGGCGTCCGCGGCGAACGGCGCAGGCACGAAGATCAGCGAGACGTTCGGGTCGAACTCGGCGACGGCGTCGGCCACGGTGTTGCGCACCGGGACACCCTCGATCTCCTGCCCGCCGCGGCCAGGGGTGACACCGGCCACCACCTTCGTGCCGTAATCGAGGCTGGTGCGGGCCTCGCGAGCGCCGGCGGCGCCCATGCCCTGGATCATCAGCCGCGTCTCGCTGTTGAGTAGTACTGCCATCGTTCGCTGCCCTACCCCTGCTAGCCCAGTGCCTCGACGGCCTTGCTGGCCGCCTCCGCGAATCCATCCGCCCGTGTGATGTCCAGTCCCGAGTCGTCGATGATCTGCAGACCCTCTTCGACGTTCGTGCCCGCCAGCCGCACCACAGTCGGCTGGTCGATCAGGCCCTGCTGCTTGGCCTGCACGACGCCCTCCGCGATCACGTCCGTGCGCGCCAGGCCGCCGAAGATGTTGATCAGCACGGCCTCCACGTCCGGGTCCGCGCCGATGATCGTCAGCGCCGCCACCACCGCCTCCGGGCTGTTCGCCGTGCCGATGTCGAGGAAGTTGGCCGGCTCGCCGCCGACGAACTTGATGGCGTCCATCGTCGCCATCGCCAGGCCCGCGCCGTTGACCAGGCAGCCGATGTTGCCCTCCAGCTTCACGTAGTTGCCGAGCCCGCCCTCGGAGGCCGCGACCTCGCGCGGGTCCTCCTGCGCGGTGTCGCGCATCGCCACCAGCTCCTGCTGGCGGAAGTCGGCGTTGTCGTCGGTCGAGAACTTGGCGTCGGCGGCCAGCAGCCGCCCGTCCTTCGTCACCGCCAGCGGGTTGATCTCCGCCAGCGAACCGTCGCTCGCCTCGAAGGCCTCGACCAGCGCGGTCATCACCGCCACGGCCGGCCGCAGCAGGTCGCCATCGAGCCCCACCGCGAACGCCAGTTGCCGCCCCTGGTGCGGCTGGAACCCCACCGTCGGGTCGACGGCCGCGCGGTGAATCTGCTCCGGGTGCTCTTCCGCGACCTCCTCGATGTTCATGCCGCCCGCCGCCGAGGCGATCACGACCGGCATGCCGAGGGCGTTGTCGATCGTCACGCTCAGGTACAGCTCGCGTTCGATCTCCACCAGCTCCTCGACCAGCACGGAGGCCACCGGCAGCCCGGCCGGCCCGGTCTGCAACGTCACGAGCTGCATGCCGATGATCTCGCTCGCCGCCTCGCGCGCCTCATCGCCGCTGCCGACGACCTTCACGCCGCCGCCCTTGCCGCGACCGCCGGTATGGGCCTGCGCCTTCACGACGCAGCCGCCGCCCAGCTCCTCCGCGATGACGGCGGCCTCCTCGGCCGCCGTCGCCACGCGCCCCCCCGGCACCGGCACGCCAAAGCGCGCCAGCAGCTCCTTCGCCTGATACTCGTGCAGCTTCATCGGCGGCTCCTCAACGCAGCGCGCCCGATGCTAGCACGAGGGAGGTTGGGCTCAAGGTGGGGAGACCGAGGCAGTTTCAGTCTCGGAGTTCCTCGCTGAAGACAGACTTCTGCCTCTGGGCGCGAGCCAACGACGATCCGTCTTACCGAGCGTGAGCGCGCCCAGCGCTCAGGGTGTGCCTTCTCCGTCGGAGGAGCTGCCCGATCCGTGGACAAGTCTGTTCCGGAACTGGGCTGCGCGCGAAAGCGTGGCGGCCACCTCGGCCACCAGTCGTGATACGGCGTCGAGTTCGCGCGTGATCGCATCAATCTGTTTGTTCAAGCCGCGATCGAATCCGTAGCTGCCACGTATCGATGTCCGGAACGACTCAAGAACAGGCTGCAATTCTTCAGTGGCTTTCGCTGTCCTCACAAGCACTAGCAGCGAATCAGCCAACTCCACCTTAGACTCAGGATCAACGTGATTAACTTGCCAGTCGAGCACGCCTGCCAACGCGGTGTCGACTAGCCGCCAACGCTCTTGCGCCATCTCCCGTTGAGGAGTTACTCGATTCGCATAGCGCGACATCGCGTCGGCGGTCATTCGAGCAGCGATGCGAGCGCTCTGCCGCATCGCTGCCGGCGATTGAGCTTCCCTCGCTTCGTCAATCGTCTCTGTCGCGCGCTCTATCTCTGGAGTGAACGCTTTCGCGGCCTCGCCGATTTCTGTGAATGCATCGTTCACGACGTCCATCCCCGACTCTAGTTCTTCGAGATGATCGAGATATCCAGCGGGAACCTCAGTTTCGCGCTCGCCGCTCCCGTCCCCACTGACTGACTTCCCGTCTCCCTCGCCCTCTCGACAGGTAATCGCACGCACTGGCCAGCCGAGGTGATCGCTCACTGGCTTCCGAACGAGACCTCAGGAATCTCGGCCAGCCGCGCTTCGAAGGCGGCAACGAATGCATCGAACTTCCCAACAACAGACGAATAGTCGAGGGCGCGATAGGAGCGGAGGTCGAACGGTAGTCCCTCGACGTCCTGCGTAATCATGATGATTGGCGTATTCATGCCATGTACAAGCCCGACCTCATACATGACGTTTGGGTTGAGATCGGTCATGTCGGCGACCACCAGATCATATTCGGCTAGAGGCACCACGATGTCCTGCAGGATCGCCTGCTGGTTGAGGAAATTATCCGCTCACTTCGCGTCAAACCCGTACTTCATAAGGCTTGATTCAATGCGTTCGTATACGCCCTCCAGCTCGTCATCGAACGGCATAACGATAAACGCTCTGTACATGGTTGCCTCCGCGAACAAGTGTACCATGATAGATGACTAGTTTACCCGAGGGTCATCAGGGTAATCCGCGAACATCGCGAGGCGGGCTGACTGGCGGCGGAGTACTTCGCGCCACAGCGTCTGCGGTTCGCGTGTGAAGGCATCGCCGGGGGCGCTGTCGACCACGAACCAGGCGTCCTCCTCGATCTCCGCCACCACCTGCTCCGCGCCCCAGCCCGAGTGGCCGCTGAAGAGCCGCACCTGGCCGACCCCGGCAAACTCATCCGGTGTGCGCCCGAGGTCGAGCAGCCCCACCTCCGAGGTCACCGCCGTCCAGCCCTCGGGCGGCTCGCCGTTCGTGTCACTCGTGCCCGCGCCACCCTCGGGCCGCTCCGCCAGCCGGCCGACGGCCAGCGCGCCTCCCGGCTCCACCGGCCCGCCGACGAAGACCACCGGCGGCGAGGCGGCGAGGTGGTGCCACTCCGGCACGTGTTCCAGCACATCGGACTCCGTCGGGCGGTTCAGCACCACGCCCAGCGCGCCCTCCTCCTCATGCACGCACATCAGCACCACCGTGCGGTAGAAATTCGGGTCGAGCAGGTTCGGGGTCGCCACCAGCAGCTTGCCGGCCAGCGACCCGACGGCCCACTCCCGCGGCTCCCCGGTCCAGGGCTTAACCATGCCGCTACGGTACCGGAGCCGCTCCGCTCGATCTCCCCTCGCCCCCGGGGAGAGGGCTCGGGGGCGAGGGTCAGCCGGAGTACGTCCAGCCGGTGAACGTCGAAGTCAGCGGGTCGCCCTCGCCGGGCACGTCACCCTCCAGCACGCGCCCGACCACCAGCGTGTGGTCGCCGGCCGCCACGAAGTCCTGCGCCTCGCACGAGA
>JASLOV010000017.1 GCA_030745285.1 Dehalococcoidia bacterium
TCTGAACGGGCACGCCGACAGCGTCGGCGGCATGGTCGTGGCGGCGCGTGACGACCATATCGAGTGGCTGCGGTTCGTCCAGAACGCCGCCGGCGCGATCCTGAGCCCGTTCGACTCGTGGCTCCTGCTGCGCGGCACGAAAACCCTGGCGCTGCGGATGGCACAGCACAACGCCAACGGCCTCGCCCTGGCGCAGTGCCTCGCGGACCACCCGAAGGTCGAGCGCGTCTTCTACCCCGGCCTGCCGGATCATCGACAGCACGCGCTGGCGCGGCGCCAGATGCACGGCTTCGGGGGCATGGTCGCCTTCGAGCTGGGGTCGCTCGAGGCCGCGCGCCATGTCCTCGACAGCGTCAGCGTCTTCTCGCTGGCCGAGAGCCTCGGTGGAGTCGAAAGCCTGATCAGTCATCCCGCCACGATGACCCACGCCTCGGTCCCCGCGAATGAGCGGCAGGCCCGCGGCATCACCGACGGCCTGGTGCGGCTCTCGGTCGGCATCGAGGACCTCGACGACCTGGAAGGCGACCTCCGTCAGGCGCTGGAGGCCTAGCCGCCGCCGCCGTCCCATGGCTCCCGCACTCGCGCTCCTCAACGCCCCACGCCGATGGCTCCGAGGCATGTACGACTGGACGATGCACTGGGCCGACACGCCCGTCAGCCTCGCGGCGCTCACCGGCATCGCGGTCGCTGAAAGCTCGGTCTTCCCGATACCGCCCGATGTCTTGTTGATCGCCATCGTCGCCGCGAATCCGAAGCGCTGGCTGCAGGCCGCCGGGCTCTGCGCGGCCGGATCAGTGGTTGGCGCCGCCATCGGCTATCTGATTGGCGCCGTCTTCATGGCCACCGCCGGACAGCCGATCGTCGACTTCTACGGCGCCCAGGCGCGGTGGGACCAGGTCGTGGAGATCTACACCGGGGTCTGGGGCGTCTGGTTTCTGGCCGGCGCCGCCTTCACCCCGATTCCCTTCAAGGTCGCAACGATCGCCGCCGGCGCCACGGGGATGGCGTTCTGGCCATTCCTGTTCGTCAGCTTCGTCGGCCGGTCAGGCCGGTTCTTCCTCGTCTCGACGATTCTCAGGATCTGGGGGCCGCGCGTCCGGCAGACGATCGAGCGTCACTTCGATCTGGCCGCGCTGCTGTTTCTCGTGCTGCTCGTCGGCGGCTTCCTGCTCATCCGGGTCCTCTAGCGGACGCTCTCCGCGCCATGCTCATCCGTTAGTCCACCGACTTCGCCACCCACGCCAGGTAGGCGTCGCCGCCGCCGCTCGCCGGGATGTCGAGAATCTCGGCCACGGCGTACGGATGCAGCGCCTCCAGCCTGGCGTGCAGCGCTGCCACCTTTCCGGGCGTCGTCTTCATGACGATCTGGTGTTCGCTGCCCTGCTCGATCCGCCCCTCCCAGCGGTAGACCGACCGCATCTCGGGAAAGATGCTCACGCACGCGGCCAGCCGCTCCGCGATCAACGTCTTCGCCAGGTCGAGCGCCGCATCTTCCGCCGGCATCGTCGTCAGGACGATGACACATCTGTCTGCGCTCACGTTGCCCTCCGCGCCACCGGCCCTATTCGCCCCACAGCCTGCGGCCGAAATACCAGATGGACGTCCGTCTGCGCCATGCCGAAGATCGAACTGCCCCGCGCCCCGCGCCGAAACGCCCGACGCAAGCCGGCGCCCCCGCGCAGCCGGCGGACGCTCCAGCTTTTGCTGCTGTTCGTGACGAGCATCCTGCTGGCGGATGCGATCATCGGCGAGCGCGGCCTGCTGGAGACCTTGCGGGCGCGCCGTCGCGACACGGCCCTCCAGACCGAGATCGCCGAGCAGCGTCAGGAGAACGCACGGCTGCGAGAGCAGGCCCGGCGCCTGCGCGAGGATCCCGCGGCGATCGAGGCGATCGCGCGGCGCGACCTCGGCTTGCTCAGTCCGGGCGAGATCCTCTTCATCATCAAGGACGTCAAGCCGGCGTCTCGTCGGCTCGAATAGCCGAACCGCACCTCGATAGCGCGCCGTCTCGTTGACCGTCTCGAACGGCGCATGTTAACATCGTAGAGTTTGGCACCCACCCGCCGGGCCGGCGTGTGCGGTAGAATGCTGACGCGGGGTGGAGCAGTCCGGTAGCTCGTTGGGCTCATAACCCAAAGGTCGCGGGTTCAAATCCCGCCCCCGCAACCAACTTCCGCAAGGGGTCGAGGCGAGAACGCTTCGGCCCCTTTCCTGTTTCTGGGGCGCGCGCATGACATGTCCGACGGCTGGTCGTTTCTCGTCGCCGGCGCGTTGGTCGGGCTCGCTGGCGGCTTCGCCCCCGGCCCGATCTCGATGCTGGTCATCGTCCAGAGCCTGCGCTATGGCCTGGGCGAAGGCCTGAAGGTCGCGATCGCGCCGCTCCTGACCGACGCGCCGGTCGCCATCGCCGCGCTGCTCGTCATCAGCCGGCTCGACGACGCGAGCCTGGCGCTCGGTGTAATTGCGCTGACGGGCGCCGCCTTCCTCAGCTACCTCGCCTACCAGAGCCTGACCTTCGAGGCGCCGGCCGCGACCCCGGATGCTCAGGCGCCCGGCTCGCTGCGGAAGGGGATGCTCACAAACCTCGTGAACCCGAATCCGTATCTGTTCTGGTTCACGGTCGGCGCGCCGACGGTCGTCGAGGCGCATCGTGCGAGCTGGATGTTCGTCGGTCTGTTCCTGGCCGGCCTCTACGTCTGTCTGATCGGGGCCAAGGTGACGTTCGCGGTCGTGGCCGCCCGGGGCCGGTCGTTCCTGCAGGGTACGGCCTACCGCTACACGCTCCGCGCGCTGGGTGTGGGGCTCTTCATCTACGCGCTGAAGTTCGTCCGTGACGGGCTCGGTTATCTGGGCGTCACTTGACACTTCAAGCAAGTGCTCGCCAGCGACGGCCGTCCCTGGCGAGGAGTTCGTCGGCGGCGGACGGCCCCGCGTCGCCGGCGGCGTAGTTGGCGAAGTCACGCGCCGGTAGCGCGCCCCAGACATCGAGAATCGGCGAGACCGTCCGCCATCCCGCCTCGACGTTGTCGGCCCGCTGGAACAGCGTGGCGTCGCCCTTCATCGCGTCGTAGAGCAGCGTCTCGTAGCCGGTCGACCGCATCCGGCCGAAGTAGTCGGTATACGAGAAGTCCATGTCGACCCCGCCGATCTGCAGCGTGGCTGACGGCATCTTCGCGCCGAAGTGGAGCGAGATCCCCTCGTCGGGCTGAATCCGCATCACCAGCGTGTTCGGCGCCAGCTGCTCCACCGCCGTCTCGCGGAACATCATGAACGGCGCGCGCTTGAACTGGATGGCGATCTCGGTCAACCGGGCCGGCATCCGCTTCCCGGTGCGGACGTAGAAGGGCACCCCGGCCCACCGCCAGTTGTCGACCAGGAGCTTCATCGCCACGAACGTCTCCGTCTCGCTGTCCGCGGCCACGCTGGCCTCAGCGCGATACCCGGGCACGCCGCCGCCATCGGCGCCGGTCCCCGACCCGTACTGTCCCCGGACCGCCCGCGTGATCACCTCCTCGGGCGCAATCGGCTGCAGGGCCTGAAGCACCTTGCCCTTCTCGTTGCGAACGGCCTCGGCCTCGAACGAGACGGGCGGCTCCATCGCCGTGAGTGCCAGGAGCTGGAAGATGTGGTTCGGCACCATGTCCCGAAGCGCGCCGGCCCCGTCGTAGTAGCGCCCGCGCCCCTCGACGCCGAGCTGTTCGGCGACCGTGATCTGCACATGGTCGATGTAACGACGATTCCAGACCGGCTCGAAGATCCCGTTGGCAAATCTGAAGACGAGAATGTTCTGAACCGTCTCCTTCCCGAGGTAGTGGTCGATCCGGTAGACCTGCGACTCACGCAGGACCCCGCCCAGGGCGCCGTTCAGCGCCTGCGCCGACGCCAGATCGTGGCCGAACGGCTTCTCGACCACGACGCGCCGCCAGCCGCCATCGCTCTCGGACACCAGGCCGGAACCGCCCAACTGGGCCACGATCGGCGCGAAGAACTCGGGCGGCGTCGCCAGGTAGAACAGCCGGTTGCCGCCCGTTCGCCGCTCGGCGTCGATCCGATCGAGCCGGGACCCGAGACGCCCGAACGCCGCACCATTGCCGAGCTTCCCCTGCACGTAGTGCAGGCGCTCCGAGAGCCAGGCCCAGAGATCGCGGTCGAGCTCGCCGTCGACGTGGTCGGCGATGCACGAGGCCAGGTGATCCCGAAAGACCTCGTCGCTGTAGTCGCGACCACCGAATCCGACGACGGCGAAATCGTTCGAGAGCAGCTTGTGCCGGGCCAGGTGATACAGCGCGGGCACGAGCTTGCGCATCGTCAGATCGCCGCCCGCACCGAAGATCACCATCGCGTTCGGTCCGGTCGGCGTGGCGTGGAACGGATCGGTGCGCGTGGTCATGACCGCCCCGGCTCGACGTGCCCGCCGAACTTCTCCCGCATCGCCGACAGGACCTTCTCGGCGAAGGTGTGATCCTGTCGCGACCGGAAACGGGCGTAGAGCGCAGCCGACAAGACGTCGGCGGGCACGGCCTCCTCGACGGCGGTCTGGACCGTCCACCGGCCTTCCCCTGAATCCTGGACCACACCGGTGTAGCGGTCCAGCGCCGGATCCTCGACCAGTGCGGCCGCCGTGAGATCGAGCAGCCAGGACGACACGACACTGCCCCGCCGCCAGACCTCGGCGACGTCGGCGAGGTTCAGATCGTACCGCAGCCCGTCGGGTCGGTCGGGCCGGCCCGCGCCCCGCATGATGTCGAAGCCCTCGGCGTACGCCTGCATCAGGCCGTACTCGATCCCGTTGTGCACCATCTTGACGAAGTGGCCGGCGCCGACCGGACCGCAGTGGACGTAGCCCTGCTCCGCCGTACCGCCAACCTCATCGCGCCCGGGTGTGCGCGGGATCTCACCGCGCCCGGGCGCCAGCGTTCGGAAGATCGGGTCGAGTCTCCCCACGATGTCCGGCTTACCGCCGATCATCATCGAGTAGCCGCGCTCCAGACCCCACACGCCCCCGCTGGTCCCCACGTCGACATAGCCGACGCCACGCCCCGCGAGGGCCCCGGCACGCCGGACATCGTCTTTGTAGAAGCTGTTGCCGCCATCGACGACGGCATCGCCCGACGCTAGCCGCTCGCCCAGCGCCGCGACTGTCTCGTCGGTGATCCGTCCGGCCGGCACCATGACCCAGACGGCGCGCGGCACCTCGAGCGCCTCGACCAACGCGTCGAGCGACGCGGCGCCCGTCGCGCCTGCCGTGACCATCTGCTCGACCGCCTTCGAATCAACGTCGAAGACGACGCACTGATGGCCGCCCGCCATGAGGCGCCGCACCATGTTCGCGCCCATCCGTCCGAGGCCCACCATTCCCAGTTGCATCTGCACTCCTCGTCTAGCCCCCGATCAGGCCAGGGCGTCCCGCACAGCCCGCTCCAGTGACGCCAGGCCGGCGGTCGCGTCCGCGCCGAGGTGCACGCGCAGCACGCGGCGCTTCCGCTCCGCGAGGACATCGAAGTCACCCCTGGCCTGTGCCGCCTTCACGATGCCGAATGAGTATGCCCGGCCCGGAATCGGCAGATCGACCGCGTCCTCGGCAGTGATCTGCAGGAACACGCCGCTGTTCGGTCCCCCCTTGTAGGCCTGGCCGGTCGAGTGGAGATAGCGCGGACCGAACCCCACACAGGTCGCGGCCCGCGTCCGGTCGCGGACGGTCTGGCGCATCCGCGCCAGCGACGCCTGGTGGACCGGATTCATGTCGAGATAGGCGAGCAGGGCGCAGTAGTCCCCCTGGCCGAGGCGGCCGAGGTGGGCCCGCAGCACGGCGCCGGGCGCTGCGGCGCCCGCGCCTCCCAGGGCCTCACGATTCAGACCGTCGGCGAACAGGGTGAAGTCGTCATTCGCGGCAAACGCCGTTTCCTGAGGGAGGCGCCCCGACGTCTCGTACGCATCGGTCAGCGCCCGCGTGGCGACTTTGGCCGCCTCGACGTCGGGCTGGTCGAACGGATTGATTCCGAGCACCGCGCCGGCGACGGCCGTCGCGACCTCCCACCGGAAGAACTCTCCCGCCAGGTCGTACCGGTCGCCAAGCGTGATCCGGACGACCGGGTGCCCGGCAGCCTCGAGCGCGTCGATCGCCGCCGTGTGGCCAACCGCCTCCGCCTCGTCGTCGTCGTCGTCGTCCTCCTCCGTGTCGGACAACCGGATCGACACGAACACACGGTCGTCACCGTAGACCTCGGGCGAGCCGCCGGGCTCGCCGTCGACCGGGATGAGCCCGAGGCCCTGCTTGCCGGTCGACTCGGCCAGCAACTGCTCCAGCCAGGCACCCAGCGGGAGCACACCGCTCGACAGGGCCAGCGTGACCTTGTCACGCCCAGCGCGCGCGGCGAGGGCCAGGGCCAGGCCCAGCTGCACACCCGGATTGCTCGCGACCGGCCGGTCGACGCCGCACGCACACGCCATCTCCGCCGCGGACGCCAAGAGGCGTTCGACGTCGAGGCCCATGACGGCGGCGGGGACCAGGCCGAAGTCCGACAGGGCCGAGTAGCGTCCGCCGATGCTCCGGACGCCCGGGGCGATCGCATAGAATCGCCGGCGCTTGGCCAACGCCTGGAGCTTCGAGCCGGGATCGGTCACGGCGAGAAAGTGCTCGCCCGCCCGATCGCCCAGGCGCTGGGCCACGAGGCCGTGGAAGTAGTCCCCAAACAGACTCGGCTCGAGTGTCGTCCCCGACTTGCTGGCAACAATGAACAGGCAGCGCTTGAGGTCGACCGCGGCCTCGACCGAGGCGACCTGCGCGGGATCGGTCGAGTCGAGGACCCGCAGCCGGGGCGCCCCGGCGACGGGGCCAAGGCTGCGACTGAGGACGTCGGGGCAAAGACTGGAGCCGCCCATGCCCAGCACGACCGCGTCGCGGAAGCCCCCGCGCGCGGCATAACTCGCCAATGCCCTGAGGTGGGAGCTGCGTGCCTGCTGGGCCGACACGATGTCGAGCCAGCCCAGCCAGTCGGCCTCGTCCCCGCCCGTCCAGAGCGTAGCGTCCTTGGCCCAGAGCCGGGCGACGCGCGCGTCGGCCTCCCATTCCGCCGAGGCGTCGCGCAGTGCGCCCGTGAACGCCGCGTCGCCCGAAATGGTCTGGCGCAGTGTTTCTTCCATCTTTTGGCTATTATGTCGTGTTCCAACGCGACGACGGGAACCTGCTCCCGACAGGACGCCTTGCGATGCCCACGCGATACGACGCGATCGTCATCGGGACGGGCCAGGCCGGCCCGGCCCTGACCCACCGGCTCGTCCGGGCCGGCCGCTCCGTAGCCATCGTCGAGCGGCACCGCTTCGGCGGCACCTGCGTCAACACCGGCTGCATCCCGACCAAGACGCTCGTGGCGAGCGCGCGCACCGCCCACGTGGCGCGCCGCGCTGGCGACTATGGCGTCGACGTCGGCGGTGACGTGTCGGTCGACATGGCCCGGGTCAAGGCACGGAAGGATGCCATTGCCGGCAAGTCGAACCAGGGCGTCGAGCCGTCGCTCAAGTCACTCGAGGGGGCGACCGTCTACGAGGGGCACGCCCGCTTCACCGGCCCGCACACCGTGGCGGTCGGTGGCGCGACGCTCGAGGCCGAACAGATCTTCATCAACGTCGGCGCCCGCGCCTACGTGCCCGACCTGCCCGGCCTTGCCGACATGCCTTTCCTGACCAACTCGGGAATGATGGAGATCGACCGCGCCCCCGAGCACCTGATCATCGTGGGCGGGAGCTATATCGGCCTCGAATTCGGTCAGATGTATCGCCGGTTCGGCAGCCGGGTGACGATCGTCGAACGGGGACCACGCCTCATCTCGCGCGACGACGACGATGTCTCCGAGGCGGTGCGCGAGATCCTCGCGGCCGAGGACGTCGACATCCGGCTCGATGCCGAGTGCCTGACCGCCGCGGCCACGGACCAGGGAATCCAGATCGCCCTGGACTGCGCAGAGCAGCCGCGCACGGTGACCGGGTCGCACCTGCTGCTCGCCGTCGGACGCCGGCCCAACACCGACGACCTTGGCCTCGACGAGGCTGGCATCGCCGCGAACGCGCGCGGTTTCATCGAAGTCGACGACGAGCTCCGTACCAGCGTCGATGGCGTCTGGGCGCTGGGCGACTGCAACGGGCAAGGCGCGTTCACGCACACGGCGTACAACGACTTCGAAATCGTCGCGGACAATCTGCTGGATGGTGACTCCCGGCGCGTGAGCGACCGGATCCTGACCTACGGCCTCTTCATCGACCCGCCGCTCGGCCGGGCGGGCATGACCGAGGCGCAGGTGCGCGCCGCGGGCACGCCGGCTCTGATCGCCAAGCGCCCGATGTCGCGGATCGCCCGGGCGATCGAACGCGGCGAGACCCAGGGCTTCATCAAGATCCTGGTCGACGCCGAGACGAAGCTGATTCTTGGTGCCGCCGTCCTCGGCATCGACGGTGACGAGATCGTCCACTCGATCCTGGACATCATGTACGCGAAGGCGCCCTACACCGTCATTCAGCGCGCCGTCCACGCCCACCCGACGGTCACCGAACTCATTCCCACGATGCTCGGCGCCCTGAAGCCAATGGAGTAGCTGCTGAGCGCCGTGCCCTCGCTCGCCGCCCTCGTCACACCACTCGCCGAGCGGCTGCGAACCGCGACCCGGGTCACCGTCCTCACCGGCGCCGGCGTCTCGGCCGCCAGCGGCGTCCCGACCTTCCGTGGAGCGAACGGTCTCTGGAAGCAGCACCGACCGGAATC